>JARLHV010000033.1 GCA_031292055.1 Desulfosporosinus sp. | reverse complement strand
GCATTCAGGTCTTGAGAATCCGCTAAAATCTTTTCATCCCGCAAAAGACTGACAATCTGGATGACTTCCTCTTTCACAATGCCCAAATGATCGGAGATATAATCGATCCTGGCTTCCGCCACTTCATCCCCGGAGCGTCCTTTGCTTTTACTGGAGATCAGTTTCTTAATGATCCTAGTGGCCTGTTCCTTTTGCTTATCACTAAAACGACTGGAGCTGTAAATCTTCTGAA
The DNA here is from genome assembly GCA_031292055.1 of Desulfosporosinus sp. Classification (GTDB taxonomy): domain Bacteria; phylum Bacillota; class Desulfitobacteriia; order Desulfitobacteriales; family Desulfitobacteriaceae; genus Desulfosporosinus. The sequence goes on along the minus strand of JARLHV010000033.1, from coordinate 13,751 downwards.
TGGCTTCTTCGGCATTTTTGGCCAAAATGCTGTTCGCGTAGAGCCTCGGGCTATTCTGACCTCTTTTCAGATAACCTGCGTTTTCCAAGGCCGCAATCGCCGTGGTCACTCTGGTGCCAATGTCCATGATGCTATCATCCCAACCGGCCTTGCGGGCAATCTCTAAGGTGGATTGGGATGCCTTGGCCCGTGATTTGGTGATATCTTTAACAGCCTTCCAGATCTGTTGGACTTCCTGGATACCCATTAATCGTCACAGCATCAGTGATATTCAATTTCTCCAGGTTATCCACTTGGTCTTTCATCAAGGACTGCAAAGGAGAGATGATCACGGTCAGCCCCTTGGTATTGATCCCGCTCATTAAGGCCGGCACTTGAAAGGTAATAGACTTCCCGCCACCGGTGGGAAAGATGGCCAACAGCGATTTGTTGTCCACGGCGGCTTGGACAGCCTTCTTCTGCAAAGGTTCCCCTGCATAGGTTCGGTAATCATCAAAGCCGAAGAAGCGTTTCAGCCCTTGATGAACGTCAAGCGCTTGATCGCAATACGCACAGCCGGTCAGACACGGGCTGCTTCTTAATAAGAACATGATCCGCTCTACTGCCGGATAGTTCTTCAAAACCCAGGGCGGTGTAATGGAATACCGGTTATCGGCATTGATCAACGCCAGGCAGTAGGCCAGTTCGATGGGATAGTCTACGATTATCTTGGCCAGATCACTGTCTGCACAGATTTGGGAATGAAACTTTTCACGAATTGCTTTTTCGAGATTGATATGATCTGCTTGATAGCCAAGGAAATGAAAGAAGGAGAAAAACTCCCTTTGGTCTCTCAAGAGCTGATAATAGATTTGTCTTAAACTAGCATCTGCCTGCTGAAAAGCTGCAATCTCATCAAAGAAAAGGTCTTTTGCCTTGATGGAATCATTCAGCGGATTGTTGGTGTCTTCGGTTTGCAGCTTATCGTCCTTGAGCAGCTTATGATAAGGTTTGGCCGGGAAAAGAAGCGGAGAAAGAAACAACGTATCAATGATATTTGGATCATCAAGGCCAGCATCAATGAGGGCATTGCGTATGTACTTCAAATCATGATTGAAGATATTGTGACCGCAAACATATTCCGACCCATAGAGAAACTTGGCGAAGTCAACCATAGAATTGGAGTGAAATGAACTGCCAACGCCCTTGATTCCGCCGATATCAAGTATCTTTCCACTTTTCGGTTCAATTTCGGTATCGATAAAGACGATGGGTTTCAGGTTCATTTCCTCCTTTAAAGACTTGGTGTAGTGAATGATGACGAATTTTACTTTATAAATGTTGATTTAGTATTTAGAAAATCATAACTTCTAAAAAACTAGCCTTTCGACTAGGGGATAGTTCACCATCTCTAGAATGTCGGATTTTCAGGGTGTCTTTTTTTGAATCCGGAATCAACATTTACATTCCGAATTTAGGCTATGTATCAAAGGAAAGGTGCAATAGAAGCAGATAATAAACATAATGGAAAGTAAATTTTATTTCTTGTATTCTTTGTTTAACGGGAATATTTTCTGGAGCGCGGCCTGGAGCGCTCTTAATTCCTGTGTGATTTCCTGTGCTTTTTGTTTAAAGTCTTCCATTGTATACACATCAGAATTGGATAAGTAAATGGCCACCAAATAATCCTTGGTTGTGATATCTGTAATCTTATTAACATCGAGATTGGTTCTTTGATAATGAATTGTATTCCTTAAACTTTGAGAAAACCCTCTAGCTTTTAGCTCAGGGAGTATAACTCCACAATTTTCAAGTGTCGATGATAAAACCTTTTGATCACTCATCTCTGAAAATCTTAATATGCTTTGTAAATTATCAATTGACTCGTCATATTTTATTGCTAACTGTTTTGTAAAAAAACAGGTCCATAAATCCGACTTTTCAATAGAGGATCTATCAATTAATTTTTCCGTCAGTAAAATACCGTAACTGATTTGGTGCAGAATTAAAATTAAACGAAATGCTACTGAATTAGATACTTTTGCGATTGCATATAAGTCAGCACTTTTAAAATCAAAAAGCTCAATCTGTGGCATTATTTTGGGAGCATTTAGTGGCGTCAATTCATACAAGGTCTCATCTGTGCTTATAGCAAGAGCTTTTATATGTGAGCTAACATATGATGCAAATTTTTTGTATTCCAATCCATTCCACTTTCTATTATTACTCTCAAACAAACAATGACTAATAAAATAGTCACTTCCAATAAAGTGTCGTGAGCCATCGACTATTTCAAAGACTAATGATATATCATTACGCAGAGGAAATAACCAGTCAGGGGTATCCAACTTATACTCTGTTCGCTTTTCATTTGTGATGCACTCCGCTTTTTTTGAAAAGCCACCACACTTTGAAAAGGTATGAATATTATTTCTGACAACTTTCAGGTCTAGGTATTCTTTTTCATTCTTCAAAACTGTAATTTGTTCAGGCAATATACCTTCAAGTAGCTTTATAGCTTCATATAGGAAAACCGAAGCATCTAGCTGATAGCCAGACGCAACAAACGATCTTAAGCCAGATTCACACCCATATTCGGGAATACGTTTCTGTTGGAAGCAGTTGCTGATAAGGTGCATTATTAATTCAAAATGGCACTGCGCTTCAAATTGCATCATTTTTAAGCCATTAAAATTCTCTGATTGCTCCACATAACATACCACCTTCCAGAATTACAGAATCAGCTAGTCCTTCATAAACATAATGGGAAACTCGAAATTCACATTACTTCTCAAATTTAATTGTAATAACTTTTTGGAATTCCACAGTTTTTCCATCAATTATATTTGTTGAAACATATGGTCCCATCAAGTTGCAACCTTTGACTCCAACATGTAATTGAACTTCTTTAGGTTGTACACTTGCAATAGGCGTTGAAATAAGAATTTTATAATCTCCAGAGGGTAATGGGGCTTTATTCATAGTAAATTGTTCACTGTTAAATATACCACTTTGTACATGTGCTTTTGACTGTGCGGAATACTGAAGATTACTGTTCTGCAACTTTATCATCAGTTGTGTATTGGTAGGCAAATTGGTGCGTCCGGAAATTACGCATCCATTTTCACTAACATCCGCTTCGTTAAGCTCAAATGATACATTGATACTTGCTCCCGGCAATGGCTCTAATGCTATTACTTGCGGATCGTGATAAAACTCACCCATGGCTACTGGCATATCTTTATATATCCATCGATAATACTTGTACTCAAACCCTAATTCTAATATTTGATGCAAGATATAAGCCTCTAATTCGGCTGTATTGCTAAAGTGAATACCCCCAGGTTTTTCGCTTTTTTGCTTATGGTATATTCGGTAAATATCAGAAATGGTATGCTGATAATAATCTGATAAGTGTATCAGGTCGGATGCCACGCCTCGATTTCTTATCGTTTTGTAGATATGCTCAGATATTCGATCTTGAGACATAATATTAAAATAAAAATCTTCAATTAGTGAAGTGCTTTCCCAAGGGTTTTGTGTTCCGCCACTTTGTACTATTACGTCATTCCGAACCAACTTAAATAAATCTTCAATTTTGACATTTGGCTTTTCAATGTGCTTTAATAGGCAACCTGTAAACACGCTATTTTCACTTGATAATGATGATCCAATCGCAACTCTGTTTGGTGCTGTTGCAAAAGATACAAATGTTCCTTGTCCAGACTTTATTTCAGCTAAACCTCCTTGCATAATATCCTTTGTAAAGGTTGGAGAGGTTCTGCAGGCATCAAGTATTACGATGTTTGTTTTTTGAGGATTAACATTCATATACTCGGTTATCACATGAATAGGTACTAATCCTGTATTTATCATAATAGTTTTGTTATCTATAGGATTACAATCAATCGGTACAATATAATTCTCTCCATCAATTTGAACACCATGCCCGGAATAAAATAAAAGTATTGTAGAGTAAGAATCTGACGCATCAAGGAATTGACCAATTACATTAAATAAATCTTGGCGCATAAAATCTTGTGCTGAGATAACATCGAATCCAAGAGAGCGTAATGACTTTTCTATATCAGCACCATCTTTTTCACACGAAGGTAATGGGTTGCAATGTTGATATCTATTGTTTGAAACGACAAGAGCAAGTCCTCTTTGGATATTCACTGCTTTTTCTCCTTATTCATATAGGTCATAAGTATGTTAAAGACATTTCCACCATCAGTATCATACTTATCTGCAAGTCGCCATGCTTCTCTTTGAAGAAAAGGGAGTCCTTTATCAAATGGCATTTTAGCGATTTCTTTTAGTTTCTCTGCCATTTCTCTATAAATTTCTTGTTCAATTTCATTCTTATTCATACTAATCTCCTCTTTTTTTGAAAATATTATATTTATTCGCACTTCCCATTATTGCTATAATTTACTGCTTGCACTAACTGCGTGTTCTTAGCCTAACGGGTATATGGGTCTGCGATACTATATTTCAATCATTTATGTTGATAGTGATTTATAGAAGAAATACAGATAAATCATTGATTATATCTTTTAAGCCACTCCGGAGTTTAACAATTCTTATAATCTTTTAAATTCTCCGGCGATTTCCATCACTGTTTGGAAGCGTTGCTTCTTATCGGATGATAGTCCTTTTTCGACAAATATCTTAAGGTTGTTGTCATAGACTTTTTCAGTGTTTGTTTTCCCTGTCATAATAAAATACAACAGCCTAGTTAGAGCATATGTTTCATGTAATACGGTATAGCTATTAAACCCATCAACCACTAGGGCTGGATCATTGAAATAGCCTTTGAACTCTGTATTTACAGTAGTTAAAGCACTATCTGGAATCTTAACCAATCCAAAATCAGATACTTTAATAACAGGAACATCATCATATAACTTTAGCAAAATATTCTTAGGACTAACATCTCTATGGAGTAGCCCTTTGGAATGTATATATTGAAATGCTCGCAAAACTTGATTGGCCAGACTTTTTCGCTGTGAAACTGTCAGCTTGCTATTATTGCTTTTGATATATTTATCTAAGGTACAATCCATGAATTCCATAATATACTCATTTTCAGAATCATTATAGCAATATACTTCTACAATATAAGGCGAATTAAATTCGTACATCTGCTCAAATTCGCGCTTGAATCTTGCCGACTCTTTATTGTTTAACTGCTTTTTAGCACGTTTTAATACGAACCATTTTTGATAAAAGGTGTCTTTGTATTTGAATACATCAGCATAAGACCCTTCTCCAATAAATTTCAACTCATAAGTTTTTTTGTGAGATACCGAATCAACTGTTACAGAATTCTGCATTATGAAAATAGGCACGGTATAGTACAGTTCAACCTTATCCATATGTTCAGGAATAACACTTCCGCCACTGCTACTCAGGAATCCTTGGGATTTCTTAATCAAATCTGCATAATAGGGATCAAAATTAAATGCGGATAAGCTATTTTTTAAAGTCCGTTGTAAAGCAGTTGCAATTTCAATGGCTTTAATAAGGTTTCTACTGGGCTCAGCCCAAAAGTGAGCAGTATTGCCAGCAGTCGGCAATCGTTCATTCATCACTTTATAAGATGAAAGAAATATGTAATGCAATGTTGCAAGTATCTCTTTTAGCTTGGATTGATCAATTCCATAGTACAGATCTTCGTATTCCATATTGATATTTGGCTGCAATTCACGATACTGAGTTTCGATATAATTATCTATATTCAAATCCTTCCCACCTTCGTTGTCTTCCTTAACCCATTAGAATACTATTGTTTGTCTGATCAATATAGTTGCCGTATGGTATCATATTTAAGTTCTTAACAATCAAAGGAAATTTATGTTTCACCTTTGTATTTCCACAACGATCATTACTGGAAAACCTGTTCCAAACCCATATTCCGCAGATAGTCAATATACTGGTAGATGCTTTCCGGCGTATAAAGGGGACGACCCTGAGGATCCTTGCTCTTCTCTAAGGCAGCCGCAACTAGCGCATATTCATTTTCTAACATGGTATCAAAAACACCTTGGTCATCGGTATTAACAGAGACAGACAACGCGGGCCACTCATTTGATTCCGGTTTAAGGTATCTACAGTTAAAACGGAAGATTGGATGGGCATCATATCTTCCGATTGTACTAATTAAATAATTGGAAGAAGGATTAGTTTCAATACTGATTCCTTTTCGAGAAAGATCCTTTTGCATTGCTTGCTGTATCCCAGTTACAATTGCATCATACTGAGAAGGTACACGAAAAAAATCTACTTCAGCGCCTTTTGAGCGAACTTCATAATCAAAATAGTATAAATAATTGAGCTGGCGGACCCTATCGTTCAAACGTATGGCATCATCAACCCAAGGATTCAGGCGATACTGGTCGGCTGGGTAGAAACAGGTTTTATCCATAATAATTTGACGGAAATTTGCGTTATCTACATACAAATCCGGACGATCTCCGCGTAAAGACCAACTTTGAGAATACTCGTGAAGGCCGACATTAGGAATTGCTGTATGTCCAAAAATGCTATTGTACAGTCTATAGAAATTGTTTTCAAGTTCTGTTTGCGTAGGACCTGGGATAACAACATCCCATTGCTGAGCCCGTTGCAACAGCCAAGCAATATTGTCAAGCATATCTTGTTTGGGAATGCTCAATTGATTATTTTTGAGCGCATAATATTCGGAAGCATCAACTCCCAAGGCAAGAGCATGCCCAAGGCGATTGCCTCTCCCTAGATTTAGGAACAGCATCGCTTCATCAATTGCCCTAAGCCCATCCACAATATCCAAGAAGTCTTCTCCAGCATGATAGGTTGCACGTAATGTCTGTATAGGCGTTGCCCCATACAGATTATTTAACAACCGCAAATGCGCTTTCGTAAGGCAACGATAACTCTCAGCAAAAACCTCAGGACGACAGCCAATTTCATTTGAGCAGGCGTCAATTCCCCGTACACGTTTACCAATAACAGGATATTGCGCTAGGAAGAGCAGAATAGTTTGTGTCCACTGCTTCATTTTCTTTCTCATCAAATGATTTCGCGGATTTTGATCTTCCTCAAGCGCTGACCGATTCCTACCAGGCTTTTCAGCAGATTTAGGAAAATGCAGCACATAAAAATGTTTGGGATCGTCCGGCTGCTCCACCTCCGGGAGTTGGAGTCTGTGGTCGTCGCTGCTTTTTTTAGATACGTGATAGTCCAAGGACTTTAGGGTGATATAGTTATTCAAGGGGGTAGGTTTTGGACAAATTCGCGCCTCTAAAGAATCGATTTTCTGAGCCTCCATAGAGGCGTTTACCGCCAACTGCACCAACTCGTGCCGATATTTGGGAAAGTCTTGGATGAATGCTTCTTTTCGATCTTGGTACTCGTGAAAATTGAAGAACCCTACTCTACCGTTCACCTGGATGAGTTCACTGCGGAAAGCTGTACGGTAAAGCAGATACGCATAGAAAAGGTTTTTTTCGATCTCATTGAATTGCCCGCCGTATACGAACCGAAAGCAGTTATACAAAAATTTGCGTTCGCCGCACATAGCCCTGTTGCTGTTGTCGTCGTTGTGTTGCACAAGGTCTGAGCTGTAATGCGTAGTCTAGAATACCAAAGCGGGTTCTGTAGCCCAACTCGGATTTATAAACATTGATCCATCGCTGTAAATCATCCAAAAGAAACATATCCAGATTATCCAAGACGAATAAACTATCAGACGAGTCATCAAACAAACCAGTTAAAAATTTATTCGTTGATTTTTGTGCGTCGGGCAGCATTCGATTGAACAAACATAGTCGAATGTAGGCGGCTTTCTTACAATCCTGGTACATTCTGTTTGCCTGACCAGTGTCGTAAGGACTCACTGTAGATAGTCTCACATTCATCTTTTGAAAATCTGACTGTCTACAGGCTATGTGGTTCATGAGGGAAATCCAATTGAGGATAAAAATCTGGGTAGAGCCGTTCAGATGAAAATGGTTTTCAGCCATCCCTCTATCTAAAATCCGGTGAAGTCGCCCATTGTCAGTTTTCACAATTGCGGGCCAGCAAAAACAAGTGCGGTTTTGATTCAAGGCTGAGTCTTTGTGGGCGAGAAATGCCGTCGTAAAAATGTCCTGTCCCAGCTGAAAAGAAGCATCTCTCCACCGAAAGATTTGATCATATCGGCAGCAAGGAAAATCCTGCTCAAGGCATAGCCAATGTTTAGCCATTTCTGCTACAAAGCCAAAGACGCCATCTCTCTGACCCAGCTTCTTATTTAAATAGGTCCAAATATTTTTTTGTTCATTTCCAGTATAATTCATAAATAAGTCTGGGTTGTAACTGCGAAAGATTTTCTCAGTAAGATAATTGTAGGAAACGTCTTCCTGATTCTTTAGCGCAGAGGGCCTGGCGTTTTTTAGCACAGTGTTTGGGTCTATTCTACAAAACAGAAGTCTTACCAATCGTCTTTCAATATCCAAAGCTATTCCACCTCAATTGTCTACCGTGTATACTCATCCAATGTTGCTGTTGATTTTATTGACGCATTCGTTAAAGGCAATCCACATAGATTCCGTTATCTTTGTGCTGCGACCATCTCTGGAAATAATAACTGCCGATTTGGCATAAAGATCTCTGACCATATTTTTCAACTCATCATCAAATGGGACAGGGCTATCTTGTCTATTACCGTAGTGGGCCAAAATGTAAGCTAAATTCAGTACTGATTTTTGAAAATAGGGGGCACTACAGATTTCGCTAATTTCCGCTTGTCCGCTGGGGGGCTGCTCTCTTGGGTTGTCAATAGTTTTTGAAACAGTATTTTTGGCAGTATCGTAACGCTTTCGAAATTTTGGCTCAAGGTTATCCCAGTCTTCCTCAGCTAAGATACGCACCTCACTTCGGCTTTCACGCGACTTACTTTTGTTCTCACCTGCCTCACTACTGTTTTCACGACTATTAGCAAATATTTTGACAAGACTTTGCTGAAACAAATTCTCTATTAAGACCTTGCTTTTTTCATCCTCAGAGAAATAGGAAATGTTATGAAGAAGCTTATTCAAAAAGTCGATAAAATCATTAAGATATTCTCCTTCGGTCATACCTTCTTTGGCAGCCCGGTTGTATAAGGAAAAGTCGGTCTGTATCAACTCAATTAATTCATAGTTTGATAGGATCAGTAAAAGCGAATCCTCAATGATACCATTCTTAAACATATCCAGATATTTCTTGTAGTCTGCATTGTAGTTAAGCCCTGTCTTATAGGGAAGATACTCGTAATCAACAGCAGAAATCAACAAATTGCTCAAGTTAAATCTTGCTGTTTTTACTATACTACTGTTACCAGGATACAAAGACCTTGAATATTCAGGAATAGGAACTCTGGAGCTTTCCACAGGAAAATCACATAGGTATGCCAGTTGCAAGACTTTTGGAAATTCGTCTTCCTTTACGGAAGAGGCATTTTTTCTATTTTCACTTTCATCGCCAAACAAAGTTACTGATGGATTGAATTCAAATACATCCCGATTGTCCCGCAACAGGCCAACAGTTGTCTCACTCCAAAGGCTGCTACCCAGAAACTTATGAAATGTACTGGGGTCGCTGGGTCTTTCTTGAGAACTTTGTTCATCTTGTGTCAGCCAAATTCTTTTTAACGTTATAGTATAAATTACTTTTATTGAAAATACAAGGCTTTGTATCTGATGACTGACATACCGGTAAGAAAGGATGTCCAGTAGTAGCATTACATCCCCCAGATTATTGAGCAAAGGATCAGCCTTTTTATCGGATATCTTATCCTTTAATGTCCTGAGTGCATATTTAGAGGGAAGTAGTGGGGAAGTCTTATCCGTTGTATACGCAGAAGTTTTTTCCATTATATCCATTAATATACTAGAAACATAGCGATGCATATTTAAGGGACTCTCCCTGTAAATTTTCTGTATAATCTCCATATTGCCGTAATCCAGATTATTGGCGCACCAAGTGTTAATAAAGAAGTTCTCAAACACATGAAGATTTTGCAGCAAAATATCCTTGTAAGTGCCCTCCTTCTTTTCAGGCAAGTTTGTCATTTTACCCAACACTGACAAAAGATTTACCAATTCTCTGAGCGTGGATGGAATGATGAGATGCACCCCAAAGCTTTTTCTTCTTGGTACAAATACAATTTGTGTTTGATCAAAGATAAATCCAAGTAGCGTATCTTGAAGACCCTTTCCTGCATATTTTATTAGAAGGTTTTCCCCCTGCCTGTTATTATAGATCAGTGAAATAGCGTCCCGACCACTTTCTTCAAAAGTGGAAATAATGGGCAAAGCAATCTTCCGTCCATCAGGAATTAACTTATCGATGTATTTCGCCGCCATACTGATGGCACGAGCATCCAATTCGGCTTCATTTCTGTCTGCCTTCATTGAGGAAAGATTTTTATGAAATTGATTCCTGGCGCAGAGTTTTAACTGCTCTATATTGACAGCCATAATAATGACTACATTAGGAATAATTAAATATTTACGGATTTGCTCAGCCATTTGATAAGCATAATCAATATTGATATCCAGATCGTCAATAGGGACAACCAGGAAAGGGGCTTTATCAATACCATTTACTTTTTGATATAGTATTAGATATTCTTTGATTAATTCACAGATTGTATTTTGTAAACTTGTTCCATTACTTACATAGGCAAGTTTCTGGATGTTGGTTTCGTAGTCCATTTCAATATTACTTAACAAATTAGCATTTCTGCCAAGACAAATGCTTTCATAGGCTTTTTCAAAAAGCTGCATGATGGTATTTTTTGCATCTATATTTATTTTGCTCTTATTTTTTTTGTATAATTTCTCAAAGCTGTTAAATAGCCTTGCCACTATTACCTCAAGAATATTGTTTATGTTATCAAAGGTAGTGGGATCTATCTTGTCCAATTTAATAAACATGTGCGCTTCCGTACGACTATCGAACTTAATAATTGTGGAAGAGGGAATACCGTCCGTGAGGGTATTTGTAAAAGCCGTCATAGCGCTACTTTTCCCTTGCCCTCGCTCTCCAGTGAATGCGATAATATTATTCAGAAAATCCGGTGGTGACATATCAGCGCCTTGTGAACTAGAGGTATTATCCTTTTCTGAGTCTGAGGCAATTACGATGTCTTCAAGAATCGCAGCAGCTTGCTTATAAGCATTGAGAAAAATATCATCTTCTATAATGCGCCTTCCATAGATACGAAATTCGTTACCTTGTTCAACCTTAATCTGTTTCATTTTTTAACTCCTTATTTATGTTAAATTTTCAGAAGGATTCGAATTTATGAGAATTTCAAGCAACCTAAAGACCAAGGGGTGTGGACTTTGTCATACATACTAATGGATGTTAACCAAAATTGATGGTTTGTTGTGGAGGAAACTGCTAGTTTGTTTAGTGGGAGGCGCGAATATGCGCACTTTTGGCTTAATATGGATCCGATTTAACTTCCCATTTTAGACATTATCAGTACTTATACTCTATTGATTCCACTTATACCGAAATCAGGATTCATCACCTAGCTGGTATTTGTAAACCTACACTTCGGATAATTGTTACACCCTTTAAAAGCTCCATATTTAACCTTTCTCGTGAGTAACTCCCCACCACATTTCGGACAACTATTAGCGCCAATTTGGTTCGCTACTTCTGCTTTCTTTTTATGTATTCCTTCGATATGCTGAGTTCTGACTCTAGTATTACGTGGGTCATACCTGAGCGGAAAATCTGACATCATTTTCTAGTAGCTCGTATAACTGAAAACACTTTCTATAGCCCTAAATTCTTCATTTTTCTGTAAAACCCTGCCACCAACTGCTCCTTATTACAATATTCTTTATATTTTATCCTATTAGCACGGACCTTCTGCTTGATAGCCTATCTTGCATAGCTTACTCTGCTTAAAGCATAACACCCAGCTCAGACAATTCTATGTAAAAAAGGAGCGAAGCCTAAGATTCCCTTAGTTTCGCTCCCTTTATTAATTATCCGCTCAACTGAAACTCTCTCCGGTTCCATCCTCAGCACATCAGCAGAAATACAAAAACTTTCCGTTCACCCTACAACACTAAGCCACAAATCTAAGCTTTCTTCAGTAGATCCCCGCCCATTAAACTTCTTCAAGAAATTTAACCTGGATCTTACCTTCTAGTAGGCCTTCAAACTTTTGGGCTGCTTCCTGAAAATATCCTGAACTCCCGTGGGCTTTGAAAGCTTCTTTATCCTTGTACTTTTCAAAAAAGACTATTTCAGTTGGGTCATTCTTTACCACATGGGGTATGTACATCAAACAATCCTTTTCCTTTCAAGAACTTCCTTGGCCAATTGAGTACAAATTTCGGTCACTTCGACCTCTTTGCCAGGTTTTACTTTTAAGGTTGCCAGTAACGTCAACAATTCCAAACAACTCCTTTGGTTTTTCACTCGGAACGCTGTGTATTCGCCTTCGGTCAAAGCATTTATTATGGTAAAATCTTCAATAACTATATTCAACATACAGACAATTTCTCCTTCAAGCGATTACTTCTCCCTCCCCCACACGGAAAAGGAGATCTCAATTAACTCTTCTGTTCCTTAGGGAGGATTACGATCAGGTGGCCGATGGGCTTAACCCCTCTCGGAATGGGTCGTATTAATTGATAACTTTGTCTTGCAGATTTTCAGCGTCTTCGCCATGTTTTCAACAATCTTACTCGCCGTATCCCTGTATTTTTCCTTCATCTCCGGATCCGTTCTGTCTAATACGGTGAGCATTTTCAGCAGCTCAGCGTAGCTTTTGATCAGGTTATCGCGGTGAATGGTGAATTGTGCTCCCTCCTCTTCCTGGATCTCAAGGAGGATGAGTGCCTGGGTGTAAGTCAAATTCGTCACCAGTGACGAATCTGGATGTCTGTCACTGTCGGAGGAGGCAAGCAGCTTCGCCTCGTACTCTTCACAGACCTGCATTAACCTATCGGCCGTTCGCTAACCGATTCCTTCAACCACTTGCCCCATTCTCCATAGGGAAGCAGGTCCTTAGCCTCCTTCAGATGCCGACCGATTTCAATGGCGCTTGTAAGGAAGATTTCCCTTTATTCACAGAGTATGAGGCCAGGCTTATGCGTGTGACAAACCTCCATCACCATCCCCGATCCGAGGGAAGACCTAAATAAGACTCAGGCCGAGGCCGTTATGGACACGATCATTCAGAAGAATGTATTCTCTACGTCCAGCGGCGAGCTGATCGGAAAGTGACTAGTTACCTTATTGAATACAGTGAAGACTGGTGTAGTGGCCGAGCCTATATCAATCCAAAAACCATTACGACGCTTCAACAGGAACGTTCAAAAGCCGCATAAGTCTTAATCATGAATTGAGAAAAACACGACGTTCGGCGCTTGCCAAGCAAACTCTCTTTGGATCTGGGGTAACTCTTTGGGGTGAAAGAGACTTTGCCGTCTTCAAGCGTTTTGGTAAGGTGCACGTGTCAATGGTGATGCGAGGGATACCGCAGGCCTTAAGGCCGAGGATATGCTCAACATCATCCATACCATATCTTTTGTTTTAACCTTTTATGTTTATCAAAATGCTACTCTGCCTTTTGGAATTCGGATGGTTTCTACGAACTGAATATAACGGACCAAATTGTGCAGTTGAATCGGAAAGTCAGTGCGGTTGTCACGGAAAATGAGTGCATATAGAACGGAAGCCAGTGCAGGGGTTGCGTAAGTACCATAGCGCCTGCGGCGCAGAGTTTATCGCTTGGT
>JARLHV010000032.1 GCA_031292055.1 Desulfosporosinus sp. | reverse complement strand
CTTCACGAATATTATATCATAATATTCACTAGAATACACAGTGGCTATATTCTAGTGAGAGAATATTAAGTACAAAGGAGGTTGGCGATTCCTCCACTAGCCTGAAGGCGTAGTGGTTTCCTCGCCAAACGCATTATGAAAAACAGACGCGACTTGGTATCAAATCGTATCGTATCGTATCTAATCTTATCTAATCTTATCATCAATGACCTTCCTCTGAAAAGGTAAATTTTCTGAAGAAGGTCTGTTGAAGCAATTAGGATTTTGGCAAATTATGCCTCCAACGGAGTATCTGGTCCTTCTTATAACGATGCCATCATAATGGAAGTGACTGAAATGATGGCACGACAATACATGATAGCCCAAGATGAGAGGCAGTCGAATGGTTAGGATATTTAGTCAGAAACAATATTCCTTGTCAAAAAACAGTTGCCAGGATCGAAATGAGTTATTATCCTAATGGATCTATTGGATTAATTAAGGTATAATATGAGTATAATTACTACATGTAATCTGGAGGAGGTATAGACTATGCCGACTATCAAATCGTCCACCTCACTACGAAACGATTATAGCAAAATCTCCAAGTACTGTCATGAAACTGGCGAACCCGTGTATGTTACCGTCAACGGCGAAGGTGATTTAACTGTGATGAGTATAGACGCTTTTGAGAAGCGCGAGCGGGCACTTGAAATCCGCGAAAAGCTGCTGGAAGCACAATTGCAAAAAGCCAACGGTGTCCCTATGCTGGACTTCGACGAAGCCATGAGCGAACTGAAGGCCTTGGCGCATGGCAAATTATAAAATTCAAATCATGCAAATTGCACAAGATGATATGAAGGCCATTGTTGCGCATATTCGCATAAATGATCCCGATGCCGCTATCAGAATGTATGAAACTATCAGCAGGTCCATAGGCAAACTGGCGGAATTTCCGTCCATGGGTCCAATGCCGTTGGACAGGAAGATCGCTGTACAGGGCTATCGCATGCTCATTGTTGATCCTTATCTGGTGTTTTACATCTTGGTCATGGAGGATAAGACGGTGGAAATTCATCGTGTGCTTCACAGCAAATAGGGTTTCCACCGCTTCTTGTGAGCCAAATCGCAGCGGCATTGAAATTCTACTTAGCGGTTTATGCAAAGTATCCTACGCTTAACACGAATGATGTGTACTAAGTAAATAAAAGATTATGCTCATAACCCCACTGACAAATTAAAACCTATTTAAGTAGCTCTGTAAAGAGTCGGCCAACTTTCCAATATGAATTCCATCGACAAAAGAATGATGCACTTGAACGGAGAACGGAAGAATCCATTTGTCATCTCTTTCAAAAAATTTACCCCAATCGAATAGAGGGGTAGCATTATCTTTTTTTCCAGAGTTCGTATGTGAAATATGAGTATATGACACCCACGGCATTGGTGAAAATTGAAATACATCATTACCTAATGGCCCTGTAAAATACTCTTTTTGATTTATGGCCTTTTGAGTAGCAACAGTAACATAGCTTTCTAATGTATCTTTCATTTCTACGTTGACAACCTTAAAAAGCTCAGTGTCCTTGTCCATATATGTAAAGGCTGTATTAATTTCTATCATAAAGAACAATCTGACCATCTACGAAGCGGTATCGAAACTCTTCAATATCGTTTGCACATTTTGAAACAGCAAAGATGAGAGCCATTGTAAAGGAATACTTCATTGGTCGGATTTTTGCTATGAAATTAGTTATATCTAACTCAAACGTAACACAATATGACGGTTCTATACTGTTCCTGAATATTTGACAATGCAAAGCCCTTTTCCAATTGGTCACATCAATTACCTTGTAGCTACCATCCATGATAGTTGTCTCCTTTTCTTTAAGTAGTTTGTACTGAAAACCAAGATTGGTGTATCTGAATGTTATATGAATAATCTTTATTACGCAGTTTCCTACAAATGCATCACAGCTTTGGAACGATAAGGCAAGGCCTCTTGGATCGCTGAACGTAAATTGATCAAGATTATGTTTAGCCGCCATTTCGATTTTTCGCCATATTCCCTAGCTTAACGCAACTTTAAATAAGTAGGTGCCCTCTATAAATGAAGCTTAAGGGTAGCCATTGATACGTGATTCGCTAAGACTTTAGTTTTAGTTTCCAGATTTTCGACGAAATATTTTAATTCTTCAACTCGCTCCAATTCAGTGGCTTCAACAAATTCGCCCTTGAGTTTTTGCTCATATAAATCCGTACCGGGGGTTAGGACTAAAGAGGTTATCCCGATACTTTTAGGCTTTAGTTGATAAATTGATACTATGGCAACGTAACCTTCGATATCATAACCTTGGGTCAACCGGTTCAGCCTCTAAAGCCAGCGTTGCCAACACACATTCATGAATTCGACTGAGCGGTTCCTGACTTACAAAACGTTTGACCCCTTCCACTCCTAAGGCAAATTCCATTAAGGCATGACGTTGTTTGCGTTTAACACTTCGTTGCTTTAAGCGAACCAGATTTTCGAGCTGTAAGTAATCCATGCCGTAAATAATATGCAGATACTTTCGCCCTCGAACTTTAATAGCCGGTTGCACCAACCAGCCTTTTTCATTTCTGGCAATAAACGTTTCCGGCTTGACGACAAAGCCTTCATGTCCGTTTTCCGTCATTTCCTCCCACCAGCGAATGGCTTCTTCCTCAGAATGCTCATCGGTCACGACTTTGTAGTCTGTCTCAATCAATAAGTCGGACAGCTTCGCGAGCTCTCGGTTCTGTTCCATATGCCAAAGATGAGTTTGGTCAAAATAAGTTCGACCCTGGTGAGCCAGGACATGAAAAGGTGCGATCTTGATTCCTTCTGCCCCTAGGGTATCCCAGCAATAGTTTTGGAACACCTCGCGAAAGACTTGAGCATTCTCAGCTTTACCTTTGTATTCTTCGATCCAAGCAGCGACATCCCAGCCATTCACTTTGGCTAACTCAAGTTTTTCTAAAAGCTTTTTGTAATCCAGGAGTGCGACTTCAGAAACATGAGCGTATTGAGAGCTAATGAGTTCTTTAGCCTTTAAATTCCAGGGCAAAATTTCCGCATCCAACAGCACGAAATCCGTGTTGTTTTTTGTGAAGTATTGTCCTTGATTCAAGTCCGAATTCAGTTGCTTGATAATCTTCTGGGATAATTCCTGGTTAAAAAAACCTCGACCCGTCCTTGTATAGATGGTTCCTAACATCGGTGTTCCAACATATCCGACTGCAGCTTCCTCATTTTTAAACAGCAGCAGGATCCCTCTGCTGCCCATATGTTTCTTCTCAACAACCATAGTCATTATCCCCTGATTTCGATAGTACTTAAAGGCCTCTTGCGGATGTTCAAAATAATTATCCAGAGAGGATGGCTCAGATGCAGGACTCATAGTTGGAGGAATATAGAGTAACTCCTCGATTGGGATAGTATAGTGAGAAATAGTTTCAATCACAGGTTTCACATAATCCGCCTGAATTTTTATTTCCCCATAGTCTTCCGTCATAACGGAATAACCCTGGAGAAAGCTCTGGATATTGGGAGGATTAAACCGTTCTTTTTTCCATTTCTGCAAGAAGCTCTCAGGATCTTCCGCGTAGTCTCTCTGAGCCTCAACAGCCACAAACTTCTTTTCCGGATAACGATAGGCTGTTAAACTACCACCAAAAACGACACCTTGATCAATATTGATCGTGTTATTGATGACCATCGGCTGGGGTCTGGGGTCATGCCCCCAAACAATCGTTTCTCCAGAACTGTGATTGACAAACCAATCTTTGCGGACTGGTTTTCCGTTTTCCTCGAAACCCTCCGTATCCCCATACCGACAAAAGTCACTGATTCGTTTCGATTCCTTGCCGATATAGTGGTCTTTTATTCCGGCATGAGTTGCCACAACCACCCTGACGCCATTGTTAGTAAAAACTAAGTTGGAAGGTGCGCTCAGCAGAAGATTTTTAACCGTTTCTTTCAACTCTTCTGCGGCTGCTTGACCGTGTTCTCTTTCATAATGGTCAAACTCGGCTGCTATTAGCTCATCCCCATGGGCTAACTCCACCTTTCGACCGGACAGCCAACGAGCAATCTTCCAGCCGTGGTTACTATCAACCATGAAAGCCAAGCCTTTTTCCACGTGATTGATAAAGAATTTCAGGCAATCAAGACTATTAGGACCTCTGGATAGGACATCCCCTACCGACACTAGTTGGCGGCCCTCAGGATGAGTGTATAGCCCCTCGGCATCCGACCGATACCCCAGCTTCTCAAGCAAGGCCACAAATTCGCTATAGCAGCCATGAATATCCCCAATAAAATCAAGTCCGGTCCCAACCTCTTGGAGCAAGCGGTTGGTTGAGCGCCGAAAAATCGCTTCTTCTAATTCCACTTCATTCAAACTATAAGAACTGGAAAACCCTTCTGTCTTTAATGAACGCAGATTACTCTGAAAGGTTCTAACTTGCTGTTTGATGCGCTGACGTCCTCTAGGCTGCGCCCTTAGCTCATCACGCTCGAACAATAATTTATTATCGATATCTAAA
This sequence comes from Desulfosporosinus sp., assembly GCA_031292055.1. Lineage (GTDB taxonomy): Bacteria > Bacillota > Desulfitobacteriia > Desulfitobacteriales > Desulfitobacteriaceae > Desulfosporosinus. The sequence goes on along the minus strand of JARLHV010000032.1, from coordinate 5,215 downwards.
GCAATAGCCATGACCTGAAGGTGCTGGCGGCGAGCTAAATCAATGTACCGCTTCCGATCTTCCGGCCAAAGATGAGTCGCATCCACTACAGTAAGTCTCCCTAAATCGCAACGAGATTCCAGGAGATAAGTCATCGCCTCAAACGCTTTTTGAGAAATTAACTGATATTCTGCAAAAAGCACGTCTTGCTCATCTTGCGGGCGTTTATTAAGTTCAATAAATTCTGTATCGGCAACTAAGACTCTAAATTGATCCGAACTGATGATTTCTGAGCGCAATAAAATCCCCTGCTCAAGCAGCCGATTGAGCAAGGTCGTTTTGCCGCTGTTTGACGGACCTACCAATATTACGATTCCGGCATGGGGAAATCTGATTTCTTTACTCATTTTCTATCTATCCCCCCGTCTCGTAAAAATAGCTATTTGGGAAGGGTGCCCATGCCCTGCCACTTCTTCGCCAATTCCGTCTAATTGAACAGCGTAAGCATAGTTCTTGGCCCAAGTATCTGTCCACTTCGAAAATTCTGTCCGAGTCCACTCAAACCGATGGTCCTTATGACGAAGCTCCTCATCCATTTGATAAACCGAATTATATTCAACATTCGGAGTTGTAATCAGCAAAACATTGGGCTTGTAACTGCCCAAGATCGTGTCCATGACTCTCGGTAAGCGACATTCCTCAATATGTTCAATCACTTCATTGAGAATCATGACATCTTTACCTCGCAATTGCTCGTCATAATAAAATAAGGAACCCCAAATGGGGGTCGGTGAAATAAAGTCATCCTTGCGACTTGCTTCTGCGAAGCGTTTGAGGGCGCGAAGTTGCTCCTTCTCTGTGGGCTCCACCGCTAAAATCTCTTTGACACCCAGTATAAAGCCAAGTCGCACCGACAATTTGCCTTCCCCGGCTCCGAAGTCAACAATACTTTCTCTGGCCGCTAAATTTTCAACAATTTTTACGACTCTTTGGTAGCGCAGCTCATTTAATCTGACAACTGGTTGGGATCTTAAAATGGGTTCTGGCGTCAGCGCTTTATTATTAGTATCCGCTTGATCAACGTTCACTCCCACCTGATCGATCAATTCTCTAAAACGCAGCGTCCGTTTAATAATGAGATCTTTAAGAGGATGATTGGCCAGCCACCCTTCTCCATATCGTTCCAGCTTTTCGATTTCACGTTCATCGATAAAGTAATGTTTATAATTATCCAGGACTGGAATCAAGACAAAAAGATGTTGGAGAGCATCTTGGACAGTAAGCTCAGCCTGCAAATTGATAAAACGAGCAGAGCTTCTCTCCTTGAGCTGGAAGTTATAAGCTGCTTGACCTCGCTCAATTTCTATCCGATAACCTAACGTTTCGAAAAGTTGCTTAATCACTGCATCGGATAAATCAGTAGCCACCGGCCCAAAGCCTATCGTCAGCTGAAAGGCATGTTTAGCCCAGTCCAGATAGTCTGCTTTGGGTCGACCATTCAGAGCCGTTCCTAAGGCCGACCGGATAAAGGAACAGAAAATACTGCTGACTACAAATTCTCTGTCGTTGATATATTGCGTAATTTCATAAGTATCCGGACTATTCTTGACAAGTTCGACGGGATCAAGCGTAACAAAGATCACCGCTTCAACTTCGCAATCGCTAAAGACAGTATAGGTTAAGCGAACGCGATGCCCCTTTTCCACTCGATCATAGAGATTTTGAGGATTCTTAGACAAGAGAAACGAAAGCATTTTAGCCCCTTCTCCTGTCGCCTTAATTGTTAGCTGCACTCGAATAAACTCCTGTCATTTAAAACTTAAGCTAATTATACCCTCTGAATAATCATTTCATTACATTTAAAGGACTTGCCGCAACGAGATTGCAGGGCTTCAAACGTACTGTTATATTTTTCAAGATAATCAATGGCAGTCCACTTCTTAAACTTCTTTCTGATGAACAAACCTACAATAATGATCACTCCAAATACCACAATAAACGGTAAACTTATGACAAGTAACACAATCTAATCTTATGTTGTTTCTAAATAATTGCTTCATAATAGTGCTGGCAGTTTAACCCCCCACCCCAGACAATCCGTTCTATGACGTTCTACGCGCTTCCTGAATATTCCTGCCAAATTAACAAATATGGCATACATCACAAAAAGCCAGAGCGTAAAATACGTCTGGCAGGGATACCCATTAAATTATCATTGTCTTTACACAACGCCCGCCCTTACAAGTTTTCAAAACGTAGGAGAGCGTTGTTCTAATCTAACTCCAGATAATTTGACAAAATGGCTTCAAAACCGTTCCCAAAAGATTTTATGTTGGACAATTAATGGTATAGCATTTGAAGCGTAAGTCAGGATAGAGCTATTAAGCTTTCTAAGCTGTGCAATGCTATTTCTCCCATTAACTTATATCCAGCAATACTGGGATGGACTTCATCTACATAAAGTTTTGCCGCCTCGTTTACTTGAATAGCTGTGAAAAATGGCATCCAAAAATCGATGGACAAAATATTGTCTTTTTTGTTTATATAATCTTTTAGCCAATTACGATATTGAGCCATTAACTTTTCCTCTGTTGGCAACAAGAATGGTATAGGTAGACCAAGGATTGGGATGATCCACTTAAAGAAGTGGACGTCTGATTAACAACATTACAATGTAAATCAATAATTATTTATTGCAAAACAATAAATAATGTATTAAAATCAAATCACCAATAAATAAGTGAGGTGCTTAGTTTGAAACGAGAAACACTCTTTTTAAAGGTCGTTGTTTTTATTATTGGAATTCCGATTCTTGCTTTGTGTATATTTGGGTTGCCTTGGATAGCTAAAGAAGCCGCAGACCATTATCCGGCTTATTGGCTGTATCCCGTTTTAATCGGTATGTATGTAGCAGCGATCCCTTTTTTTGCAGCCTTGCATCAGGCTTTTAAACTTTTAGGCTATATTGATAAAAACATAGCTTTCTCGAAATTATCGGTAAAAGCTTTAAAGACTATAAAGTACTGTGCAATCACAATCAGTACTTTGTATGCGCTCGGCATGCCACTCTTTTATCTTATGGGGGAGAAAGACGACGCCCCAGGAATCATATTACTCGGATTGGTCATTACTTTTGCTCCAATTGTGATTGCAGCCTTTGCTGCCGTTCTTGAAAAGCTTTTACAAGATGCAATTGAAATTAAATCCGAAAATGATTTAACGATTTGAGGTGAATAACTTGGCAATTATTATCAATCTTGATGTGATGCTAGCTAAGAGGAAAATGAGCGTCACAGAACTTTCGGAGAGGGTTGGAATAACAATGGCCAATGTTTCTATTTTGAAAAATGGCAAGGCAAAAGCGATTCGATTTCCAACTTTAGAGGCAATTTGTAAAGCTTTAGCTTGTCAGCCTGGGGATATTTTAGAATACAAAAGTGACGAAGACACCCAGGGATAATGAAGTAGAGAAGTTCAACATTAAAAAATAGAAGGGGCAAAGGAATGAACATAAAATTAATCCAGCCAAAAATGAGCCTCAGACCTATGGATTCAGAGTTTAAACGCTTAATGTCACCTTCCTTGTCCCTTTTGGTATTAGCCGCACTTACTCCGAAGGAACATTCAATTCTCATTGAAGATGAAAACGCCAATCCACTTCACTTGGAGGATTCTCCTGATTTAGTTGGAATTACAGTGAATGTTGATACCTCAAATCGAGCGTATCAAATTGCCGAATATTATCGCCAGAAAAAAGTACCTGTTATCCTAGGCGGAATTCATGTCAGTGCAAATCCTGAAGAAGCCTTACAGTTTGCAGATTCTATTTGTATTGGAGAGGCTGAAGATGTTTGGCTTCATATTCTTTCTGACGTAAGTATTGGTCAACTAAAAGCAAAATATCATTCCATGACAATGGCTGATCCTCGCAAAATACCAATTCCCCGCTGGAGTCTAACCCCATCTGGAAAATACCTCTATACCAATATCATCGTTGCAAGCCGTGGGTGCCCCTTTAAATGTGAATTTTGTTATAATAGTTGCGAGTATGTACACCATCAATATCGCAATCGGCCAATAGCCAATGTACTTGAGGAAATAAAACAACTAGAAACCAAACACGTCATGTTCATTGATGATAACCTAATTGGTGATATCGCCTGGACCAGAGTATTTCTTGAGGAAATTAAACCACTTGACCTCAAATGGAATGCCGCTGTAACAGCTAATATACTCAATCATCTGGATTTATTAGATCAAATGCAAGAGAGTGGTTGCCAAAGCCTATTTATTGGATTCGAGTCAATTAATGAACTGTCCATTCAAAGTGTTCAAAAATTCCAAAATAAAAGGGGAAATTATGAATATTTGATTGATGCGCTACACAAACGAGGTATTATGGTCAATGCGAGTCTTGTCTTTGGCTTTGATCATGATTCTCCCCAAGTGTTTCAAAACACTCTAGACTGGTTGGTTAAAAACAAAGTGGAAACAATGACAGCTCACATTCTCACCCCGTATCCCGGTACAGTTTTATATCAAAGGTTCTTGGCAGCGGGAAGGATTATTGACTTTGATTTAAGTCATTATAATACTTCAAACGTCGTCTTTAGCCCAAAACAGATGACTCGAGAAGAATTGCTAAAAGGGTATTTATGGATTTATAAAGAGTTTTACTCTTTTATGAATATTTTTAAGAGAATACCAGATCATCCGAAGCAAAAAGTGCCTTATCTTTTATTTAGTTTAGTCTATCGTAAATTTGGCAAAGTTATTTCTAAAATTGCTAGTTTTGGTTTTATGAATTCTTTAGGAAAATTAGCCAGAAAGCTGTCTTATCACATTGAATAAACTCTTAGCAATTATTCAGCATTACTGTAACAACTGTCGGAAAGTCCTTTACCATAGGTACAATCATACCTATGAATGCAGCCACAAAAGCGAAATTAAAAATATAATTTTCATCTTGTTCGATTCATGGCAACATTCGGTTATGGATCGACTCGTTCAACTAATTCGACGTCGTCGTAAAAGATTATTTTTACAGCAAATTATTGGGTTCGTATAACTTCCGTTTTTCCGTCTATTCTTTCCTTGATTCCCGTGAAAAATTATACCTACATTAATAAACCCTGATTTTACTGGCATTTTGGTGTTTTTGTAGGTACTCAGTTAATCAACCACAGATTACACAGATTAACACAGAATAAATACATTTTGGCTCTAAACTACAAAT
>JARLHV010000031.1 GCA_031292055.1 Desulfosporosinus sp. | reverse complement strand
GTAGTTTAGAGCCAAAATGTATTTATTCTGTGTTAATCTGTGTAATCTGTGGTTGATTAACTGAGTACCTACAAAAACACCAAAATGCCAGTAAAATCAGGGTTTATTAATGTAGGTATAATTTTTCACGGGAATCAAGGTTATACTTTCTGATGGGTACTAAAAAATACAGTGGCTTCGTGCGAAGCCGCTGTATTTTTTTAAGTTATTTTTAAGGAATTTTTATAATTACTTTAAAAGGAGTTTATAACCTCCCGCTATAATGAACTTGTGAACAAAAAACAGGGAGGTCGTTTTTAAATGAGTAAAATTAAACTTATGTATGATGTGATTAACACAATGAAAGAGAAGGAGGTTATCAGCGGCATTTTTAAAGCAGAAGCCAAAAAAGATCAACTTACTATAGCTCGCTTTACTAATGAATTTGAAAATAATCTCTCAACCGGTGAAACCAAAATCAAACTTAATACAGAACTGGACTATGATGGCAAGAAAGTGAAACATGAAAGTCAAACTGAGTTTACAATGCAGGGCCACCACAGACATATGCATCACGGCTTTATGAGACATATGCAGCACCACCACAGTAACCAGTGTGATGAACTTCATGATGATCAGAAATGTGGAGGAATCAAAGGGAAATTAACGAAGTTGGCGTTCGTTCTAAATATTTTTAATCAGATGAAGGTGGAAGAAAAAGAGGATAAGTCTATAATAATTTCCTTAACCCTAAATGAAATTCCGGATGAAATGAAAAAGGCATTCCAAGAAAGAATGAGTCAGAGAATAATGTCTGAGCACCATCAACATCAGGGTTTTATGAAAGAGTTTTTAACTCTGCAGGAACCCAAGCTCGAGTTAAACCTTTGGATTAGTAAAAATAAAGAAGTGGAAAAAATCTTAGTTGTCGTGGGCGGAAAACAAATAAACGATTTGAATGATAGTCATGATCTGAATCTAAATGCAGAGCTGCGTCTGTTTAGTTAAGGAGAATTAATTAAACCAGATTCTTTTTCAAGTCGAGGACGCGAAACAAGCGAATTGTTTTGCGTCCTTTTTCTCAGTATAATGAACACGAGTAAAAAAAGAAATTCGGGTGATCTATGTGTTGGAAAAATTATTAAAACGTATAGCTATAAAGTTAGAAAAGCATAAGAGAATTCACCATAAGAATCGTCCGGAATTTCACCAGAGTCATTTGGAATTTCATCAGAACCATCAGGAATTCGTAAGGAAACATCGGGAATTTAATCAATACCGTAGGTCTCAGTGGTTTTTTCGTCCGCTTAGTATCATCTTTAATTTCATCATTCTCTATTTGTTATTTCGATGGGTAGGCATAAAGTCAATCAGTATTTTTTTTGCAGTATTTATAATTATTAAAGAAATTGCGCAATTTATTTTTTTCAGGCGGCTAGAAAAAAGAGTTTTTAAACCAATCAATAAGCTTAAAGATGGAGTGGAAGAGATCGCCAAGGGAAATTATAATGTAAAAGTAGAGAGTGATGGCGGGTGTGATTTGGGTTTCATTGGTTTATTGGTGGATTCCTTTAATGAAATGGCCAAAAAATTGCAAGCAAGTGAGAAGATAAAGTCAGAGTATGAAGAGAATCGCAAGATGCTGATTGCAAATATTTCTCATGATCTTAAGACCCCCATCGCCTCCGTTCAAGGATATATAGAAGCAATATTGGACGGGGTAGTTATTTCACCGGAGAAGGTAGATAAATATCTTCGAACTATCTATCAAAATACAGTTTATGTTGATAAATTAATTGATGATTTATTCTTATTTTCCAAGTTGGATCTCCAAAAACTGGAGTTTAACTTTGAAAACATTGGTATAAGATCTTTCATGGATGATTTAATGGAAGAATTTCAATTTGAACTTGAAGAAAGGAATATTAATTTTCACTACTTCAATAAGATGGAGGGTGATGGCCTTATTTATATGGATAGAAAAAGGCTGTATCAGGCTTTTAAAAATGTTATTGGGAATGCGGTTAAATATGGATCGAATCAGGAATTGACTATCGAGATTGATATGGATCGACAAGCTGATTTTATAGTCATTGCGGTTAGAGACAATGGGCCAGGGATCCCTCCAGATAAGCTGCCTGATATCTTTAATAGATTCTACAGGATCGATAATGAGCGAACAAAGGATTTGATGAGTACAGGACTTGGTCTGGCGATAGCTAAGGAACTCGTACAAGCCCATGAAGGATCGATTGCGGTGACAAGTACTGAAAATGAAGGGTCTTGTTTTACAATCAGGCTTCCAGTCATAAAATAATTAGGAAAGAGGTTATGCATGAAACGAATTTTAATCATTGAAGACGATCTGAATATTGCTGAATTAGAACGTGATTATCTCCAATTAAATGGATATGAAGCGGATATAGTCCAAGATGGGGTAGAAGGGTTGAAAAAGGCCCTCTCAGGTTTATACAATGTTATTATTGTCGACTTAATGTTGCCTGGTAAAGACGGATATTACATCACAAAGGAAATTCGCGCTAAATTTGAGATTCCGGTGATCATTGTATCCGCTAAAAATGAAGATATCGATAAAATTAGAGGTTTGGGTCTTGGCGCCGATGATTACTTAACGAAACCCTTTAGTCCAGCGGAGTTAGTAGCAAGAGTTAAATCTCATATTATGAGATATGAACGGCTCAAAGGCAAAATAGTAGCGCCAGAAGTTATAAGTCATAGAGGCTTGGAAATAAATACGGCGTCCCATAAAGTCTTTGTTAATGGAAAAGAAGTTCAAATGACGACCACTGAATATGGACTACTCGTGTTTTTTGCAACAAATCCCAATATTGTTTTTAGCAAGGAACATATTATCGAGACTATCTGGGGAAGCGAATACCTTGGAGATACTGCCACCGTACCTGTTCATGTCCAAAAGATAAGAAAAAAGATCGAAAGAGATCCATCGAACCCTGAATATATTGAAACATTATGGGGAACAGGGTACAGATTCAATTCATAAGGTGCCCAGAGGTGGGTATTTCAGCTTGACCAAAGTTCCTGCTCTAATACCTTCATACCAATGGTTCGCTAAATCGAGGTCGATTAAGCGGAAGCACTGGGTGAGGCTGATGTAATATCTCTAAAATAGCTTTACAGAGGCGACAGATTCCCTCTGTAATTGTTGTTTCTGAATGACGACTAAAACAGAGTCTGAATCTGTCTTTGCCCCCAGAGTTGGTATAAAAGGCATTCCCCGGAATAAACGTTACTTTCTTTTCAGCCGCTTTGGTGAGGAGGGTTGCGGCTTTTATGCCGGGCGGCAGTTCGCACCATAAGTAATAACCACCCTCTGGTACGGTCCAGGATAAGCCTGGTGGAGCAAAGTTCGTTAAAGCGGTCACCATGGCGTTAAGCTGGCGCTTGTATTGGCTTCTTACCGTGAGAAGGTGTTTGTCTAGCAGCCCTTGGCGGCAGAATTCTGTCATTATCCACTGAGTGGTGGTGCTGGTATGAAGGTCTACATGTTGTTTGGCAAGGGCCAATTGCTCAAGTATAGGGGGAGGGGCCACACACCAACCGAGGCGGAAACCCGGAAAGAGCATTTTTGAAAATGTGCCAAGATAGATAACGTGTCCGTGTTTATCTAAGGACTTGAGGGAAGGGGAGGGCTGCCCCTCGTAGTAGAGTTCGCTGTAGGGATCATCTTCGATAATTGGTACATGGTATTGATAAGCCAATTTGAGGAGCTCCTGTCGACGGGAGAGACTCATTTTAGTTCCGGACGGATTTTGAAATGTCGGTAGGGTGTAGATGAATTTAGGTCGATGACGAGAGAGAATCTGTTCTAACAAGTTGATTCTTAAGCCTTCTTGATCTAAGGGTACGGTAAGGATGCGGGCACCTGCCGCCTTGAAAACCCCAATAGCTCCCAGGAAGGACGGCTCTTCCATGACGATGTAGTCTCCAGGCTCGATAAGCACTTTAGCTAGAAGATCGAGTCCTTGTTGAGAACCAGATAAAATCATAATGCTTTGGGCCTGAGTCCGGATACCACGGAGACTCAGCCATTCTTCCAGGAATTTTCGCAGAGGATAATGGCCAATTGTGGGCCCGTATTCAAAGGCCTGCCAATTGCCTGAACGCATCACTGTTTGGCTTATTTGTCTGAACTCCTCAAGTGGGTAGTACTCACCAGCTGGCGAACCCAAAGCAAAAGAAATTTGATCTTCGTCGCCAATCTCATCCAGAATAGAGGCGAGGACTGGGTTATACATGCGCTCAGACTGTTTGGTGTAAAAATTCTGCCAGGATATTGGCTGAACTGGGGAATGTAAGAGCTCGGAATTGCTGCTTGCAAAATGGTCAAGAGAGAAAGGTTCGGCGCACAGGAGAGGGTTTACGATTGTTCCTTTGCCCACATGAGGCTGGATCAGGCCATCTGCTACCAGTTCGTGGTAAGCATTAACCACTGTAGTTCTATTTACGCCTAAGGAAGCGGCAAGTTTTCGCTCGGGAGGAAGGCGGAAACCCGGAGGGAGTTCATTAGCTAGGATGAGCTGGCGGATTTGGCTTTTTATTTGCAAGTAGAGCGGTGTCTTAAGGGAGCGGTCTAAATGCAGTTGCATGATCGTGACCCTCCTTTTTCATGCCCGAGATTTGCGTGTTGCTCTTCGCAGCTCGCCGCTAATCTACTGCTACAATTTCTGCTAGCGCTTTAAGGCCCTGTTTTATCTGTAATGCTGTAGGGTTGGAAAAATTCAATCTCATACTGCTGCTGCTCTCTTGGCGGGCAAAGAAGTGGGCACCAGGCACATAGGCTACATTAGCTGCCAAGGCGCGGGGGAGAAGTTTAACTGTGTCATAGTTATCCGGTAAGGTCAACCATATAAACATGCCTCCGGTCGGTTCGGTCCATATGACCTGAGTTGAGAAGTTCGCCTTGAGTTCTGCTAGCATTAGATCTCGTCGTACTTTATAGCTCTGGCGAATCTTTTCGATGTGTTCAGACGCGTTAAAATGAGTTAGGTAGTAGTGGGTAGCCCGCTGTAAGAGGGTACTGGTGTGTAAATCGGTTCCTTGTTTGGCGACGATCAGTTTGGTTATTAGCTCTCGGTCGGCAACGATCCAACCAAGCCGAAGGCCAGGTGCAAGAGTTTTAGAGAAGGTGCCAAGGTAAATCACTGCGTCCTCAGCAGCGAGAGATTTGATGGGCGCTATAGCCGGGCCTTCATAGCGGAGTTCGCCGTAGGGATCATCTTCGATCACGGGAATTTCATACTGACTCGCTAGACGAGCGATTGTTTTTCGTTCTTCAATAGTGAGGGTGGTACCAGTGGGATTCTGGTAAGTAGGGGCGAGGTAAATGAGCTTGGGTTGGCACGCTTGAAGAGATAATTCAAGAGCGGGGATGTCAATTATTCCCTCGAAAGTTGGGATGACCCTAAAATTGGCCTGGTAGCTCCGAAAGGTTTGGATGGCACCAAGATAACTAGGATTTTGCAAAAGCACTTCATCACCGGGATTTAGGAATAGTTTGGCAATCAAGTCCAGTCCTTGCTGGGATCCGTTGGTGAGAAAAATGTTATCAGCCTCGGCTTGGATTCCTTTGCCTCGCATTTGGGCGGATATCTCCTCGCGTAAGGGGAGAAATCCCTCGGTAGTGCCGTATTGGAGGACAGAAGGGTCGCCGGCTCCAAGGACCCGATCATACGATTCTCTGATATCGGAGAGCGGAAACAATTCTGGAGCTGGAAGGCCGCCAGCAAAAGAGATTACGTTTGGTTGTTCAGTTACTTTCAGGAGCTCGCGAATTGCTGAATTTGCCATGCAATTTACCCGTTCGGCATAGATATGCGTCATGGTTTGTTCCCCCTCTGGAATATTTTAGGCTCATTATATGAGGAAGGGTGCCAGCTTACAACATCCAATTGGATGATTGCATCAAGCATCCAATTGAAAAGCTTGACAGCACCTATCAATTTACAGGTCTCAGGCATTTACATAGTCTGAAGAAAGAAGTCGCAAAGGCAAAAGTCCACGCTCTTCGTCCCCCCAAAAAAGGGGGGGAGTGTGGCTTTTTGATTCGTTGCAGGATTTTCCTTAAAAATGGAGAATAGGTTAGAAAAATAGCAACTAATAAACTTTAAGCGTGAAATTAAAGTTAACATTAATAATAAGACTTTCCCGTGCAATTTCGCTTTATTACCATTTTCAAGAGAAGAAAGTGACGATTATCGAGGAGGTAAGAGGTGGATTACCAAGCCAATCATTTATATGCTTTTGCTTATCGTAAGATTATTGTGGATGAAGCAGGAAATCCTATTGATTATGAATTTGTAGAAGTTAACGAAGCTTTTGAACAATTAATAAGTATATATTCAGTCAATATAAGTGGCAAGAGGTCAAGAGATGTCATACCAGATAATGTCGATAACCCATTTGATTGGCTTAATTTTTATGGTGAAGTTGCCCTAACTGGCAAAGCAGCAACAACTGAACAGTTTGCAGAAGCTACCAAGAGATGGTACAGAGTAGAGGCCTATTCCCATGAAAAAGGATATTTTTCGACACTATTTATTGATATAACTAGTTTTAAACAAAAAGAGTTTGAGTTAATAGAAAAAAATGAACAACTTGGCCAACTTTATGAGGAAATAGCAGTTACAGAAGAGGAACTCAGACAACAGATGGATGAGTTGAATCAAGTCACCAAACTTCTCACAGAAAGTGGAAATAGGTTCAAACGGGCTCAAAAGATCGCACATGTTGGAAATTGGGAACTTGACCTGGAAACTAAGCTGGTATGGGTCTCTGCAGAAGCCTTCGATTTATATGGTTTGAAAATGGAGAACCATGAGTTAGCACTTGAACTAGTACAGCAGTTAGTGCACGCTGAGGATAGAAGGAAAATGGATAAAGCTTTAGAAGGTTTGATCAAAGGAGAAGCCGAATACAATGTTAATTATAGGGTCATTAGAGCTGACAATTCTGAAGAAAGGCAAATGCATTCGCTAGCAGAATTAGTATCTGATAGTTCTGGAAAGCCTGTCAAGATTTTAGGGGTTATTCAAGATGTAACAGAACGGGTTATTTATGAGCAAAATTTAACAAATAAGAATAGAGAGTTAAAGAGACTGCATAAGGGATTAGAAGAAAACGAACATAAAATTAAGCATATGGCCTATTACGATTATATAACAGACCTACCAAATAGGATTTTTTTTATTGATAGGTTAAACGCTGCAATTACAATTGCAAAAAAGAATGGCACTAATCTGATTATAGTATTCCTTGATTTAGACAATTTTAAAATAGTTAATGACACCCTAGGGCATACAATAGGTGATGCTCTTCTAATCGAAATCTCAGAAAGACTACTAAAATGTATAGACGGAAAAGATACGGCAGCGCGTTTAAGCGGCGATGAATTTTCATTGTTGATAGAGGATATAAAACAGGAAAATTGTGTATTCCCTATTATAGAACGAATAAAATCAATCTTCAAAGAACCATTTTGGATCAATGAAAATGCAATCAATCTTACTGCTAGTATCGGAGTTTCTGTTTATCCAGATCATGGTGAAATAGGCGAGGAACTCATCAATAACGCCGATACAGCTATGTATAAAGCGAAAGAATTAGGAAAAAACAGATATCAATTGTTTAACTTCAAAATGAAAGAGGATCTCCTAAGAAAAACTAATATTGCACGATTATTACGGAAAGCCTTAATTAACAATGAATTTATTTTACATTATCAACCGCAATATAGCGCTAAAACAGAGAAAATTCGGGGTTTCGAAGCGCTAATACGCTGGAATAGTCCCGAACTTGGTTTTTTAAATCCCCTAGAGTTTATACCCATAGCTGAAGAATCGGGCCTGATTATCGAAATCGGGGAGTGGGTCTTAAACACGGCAAGTAGTGTTTGCCAGAAGTTTCAAGCCAAATGTGGTTATGACCTAATTATGGCGGTGAATATTTCGGCTATTCAATTAAGGCAAAGGAGATTTTACGAAATAGTTTTGAAGGCCATCAAATCTTCTGGCTTAAAGCCGACAAGTCTTGAATTGGAAGTAACGGAGAGTATTTTTATTGATAGCTATAATAATGTTGCCAATGAATTGCGAAATTTAAAAGAACTTGGAGTAAGAATTGCACTTGATGATTTCGGAACCGGATATTCATCGTTAAGTTATTTACGGAAACTTCCAATTACTTTGTTGAAAATTGATAAAGCTTTTGTACAGGAAATTGATTCGTTGAATCCTTATAAGGATCTAACGGAATCAATTATTTCTTTGGTACATAAACTTAATATTGAAACTATGGCAGAAGGGGTTGAGACGTTAGAGCAACTTAACTACTTAATCAAGGCAAAATGTGATCACTTACAGGGCTATTACCTTGGAAAGCCAGGACCAGAAGACTTGGTTGAGGGTTTTTTTAATAAAGGCAGTTTAAGAGAGTTTCTCTTATGATGTTATTAGCTGTCTTTTATTTAGATATTGCTACAGTCACTGCTAGCGGATATAATGACTAAAAAGGTTGTGCAATAAAATTCAAACTTGGAGGATTGATTAGTAATGGAAAGAATTTTTAATTTCAATGCAGGCCCAGCCACGTTGCCACTTGTGGTTTTAGAAGAAGCTCAGAGCGAACTGCTTAATTTTAAAGGCACGGGCATGTCGATTATGGAAAATAGTCACCGCACCAAAGAATATGAAGCCATTAATTCTGAGGCTGAAGCTCTTATCAAGGAATTGCTGAACGTGCCTGAAAACTATCGGGTTTTGTTCCTTCAAGGCGGAGCAAGCACTCAATTTGCCGCAGTACCTTTGAATTTGGTCTCCGCAGATAGTCACGCTGACTATATTCTCACCGGAGCTTGGGCGGAAAAAGCTTATAAGGAAGCGTCGAAATTTATTAAAGCCAATGTAGCGGCTAGTACCAAGGACGAAAATTACAATCGTATTCCCAGAAGAGATGAAATTAAGGTGAGTGAGGGTCCTGCCTATGTACATCTTTGTGCTAATAACACAATTTTTGGCACCCAATGGCAATCTTTCCCGGACTTAGGGAACATTCCACTGGTTGCAGACATGTCCAGTGATATCCTATCCCGTCGCTTTGATGTTTCTAAGTTTGCTTTAATTTATGCCGGAGCCCAAAAAAATCTCGGCCCAGCTGGGGTTACCGTGGTCATTGTTCGTAAGGACTTATTGGAGAATATCCCAGCCAGCATTCCCACCATGCTACGTTATGATATTCATGCCAAAAATGACTCCCTATACAATACCCCGCCGTGCTTTTCTGTGTATATGGTGAATCTGGTTCTGCGCTGGCTTAAGAATAACGGCGGGCTAGTCGCAGCGGAAAAACGCAACGCTGAGAAAGCGGCCTTAATTTACAACGTTATTGATAGCAGCGAGGGCTATTATCGAGGGCATGCAGTCAAAGACAGTCGCTCGCTGATGAATATCACCTTCCGTCTACCAAATGAGGAATTGGAGAAAAAATTTGCTGCTGAGAGTATTGCACAAGGAATGATCGGTTTAAAAGGGCATCGTTCAGTTGGTGGCCTCCGAGCATCGATTTATAATGCTATGAGTTTGGAAGGCTGTACAGCTCTAGCTGAGTTTATGAAAACTTTTCAAACCAACAACGGGTAGAGGCATGACGCTTTGTGCCTTCCCCTAGTGGAAGACGATACTTAGGAGGAAACCCACCATTGTTAATAAAAGGAAAAGGGCACTCGAATCGGCATAACCGGTTTGGGCTGCCCTTATTTTTCTTACTTAGATAAGCTGCTCTTTGCAGGCATTATTGCGAAAATTACTTGTAAATGCAGGAAAAATGGAAGAAATGGCGAAAAATTAAGGAACAAGCTGGGCGATGTCGACCACCTACAGCGCAAGGCTCATCTAATAATAAGATTTTAACTACAGAATGGGAGAGGGGTTTATATTGAAGATTCTGGTTGTGGACGACGAGAGACTAAATCTTAAGGTTGCCGAAGCCTACCTGAAAAATATGTCGGAAATATATGAAGTGATTTTATGCCAAAACCCATTGGAAGTAGAGAAACTTATTGTTGAGAATGATGTGGACATTGTTCTTTTGGATATTATCATGCCTAACATGGATGGAACTGAGGTCATCAAACAACTTAGAAAGAACCAGAAGTTAAATGATGTTCAAATCATTATACTTACGGCTTTAGCCGATGCGGAAACTTTCAAAGCTTGCTTTGATATGGGCGCAGATGATTATCTTAAAAAGCCGATCGATGTGATTGAACTGCAGGCAAGGCTAAAAGCGGCTATTAAAACTCGCAACAATGCTCAGATTCTGAAGGAAATGTACCAACAGTTAAGGGACCAGAATCTAGAATTAATGGAACTGAACAAAGTTATAAAAGAAGCCCAGTTTCACATGATTCAAAAGGAAAAGTTGGCATCCATTGGGGAGCTTGCGGCAGGCGTGGCGCATGAGATTAATAATCCGTTAGGTTATGTGGGAAGTAACATTGCAACAATGGATAATTTTGCAAGGAAGATAAAGCAAGTTGTTGAGGTTTATAGAAAAAGCTTGGCGGGTCTGGAGCAACTCGATTTGTATCATAAAGAGGGACAAGCTTACTTCACAAGTGTCCGTGAAGCTGAACGTAAATACAAACTTAATTTTGTAATGGATGAGCTTGATTCAATCATGAAAGATTCTGGAGAAGGAATTGAGAGAATTTCTAAGATTGTTCAAACACTCAAAAATTTTGCCCGAACTGGAACGGAGAATGAAACTGCTTACAACAGTTTGAATTCTATTGTAGAAGAAGTGTTACTGATTGTAAAAAATGAGGCAAAGTACACGATAGATATTGAAACTTATCTTGAAGAAATACCTGTGCTGGAGTGCAATAGAGGGCAATTGGGACAGGTCATATTAAATATCCTGGTGAATGCAATACAGGCTATCAAGGCTCAAGACCGGAGTGAACGGGGGCTTATTACAATTATTACCGGTAGTGCGGAAGATGCAGTGTTCTTAAAAGTAGTGGATGATGGTCCGGGTATACCTGAGGGGGTATTAGGAAAAATATTTGATCCATTTTTCACCACAAAGGATGTTGGCTTGGGAACCGGGCTCGGCTTAAGTATTTCACATGACATTATAGTCAATAAACACAATGGAACGATTACAGCTGGAAATAACTCGGCAGGTGGGGCTTGGTTTTATATTTCTATACCATTAAAAAAAGAAGAGCTCGATGGACAATGAAAAGTCTGTAATAGCGGTAACACAAAGAGCATCAGAGGAGGAGCCTGCATGAAAAGAATACTTTTCGTTGATGATGAGGTTCAAATTTTAAAATCTCTGACAAGATTGTTTATTGACACCGAGTATGATGTACTTACCGCAGAAAGTGGAGAGGCCGCTTTACAAGTCCTTGAAAACGAGGAAATCAATCTTGTTGTAAGTGATATGCGCATGCCATTTATGGATGGATATCAATTGTTGTGCAAGGTGAAGGAACTATATCCCAAAATATTAAGGGTTGTTCTAAGTGGCTACGCGGATCAAAAAATTGTACTTAAGGCCTTGCAGCAAAATATTGCGAAGCTCTACATGTTTAAGCCCTGGAATAATGAATTGCTGCTCAAACTTGTTGAGCAAATTTTTGAGACAGAAGACTTGCTTTCGAACAGCGACCTTTTGCTTCTCATAAACAATTTTGCAGAACTTCCTACATTAAAATCTAGTTATCAGAGAGTTATTGGGATGATTGAAGAGGATGCAGAGATCACTGAAATAGCACGAGAAATAGAACGGGACCTGTCCATATCCACAAAGGTATTGCATATTGCCAACTCAGCCTTCTACGGGGTTAAGACGGGTTCGGTAAAACAAGCAGTTACCTACTTGGGTCTTCAGAATATCCGAAGCCTCATCCTCACTACCTCCATTATGGAGTCAATGGGTGTTTCAGGTATGGGAATGGATTTCGCTGAAGAATTATGGAATCACGCTTTTTTGACAAACAAGGTATTAGTTTTTATATTTGAGAAGTGTTTGCAGAAAAAGGTGCCTGAAGTGGCTAGTTCTGCCGGATTGTTGCACAATATAGGAGTTGTATTCATGCTCCAATCTTTTTCAAAGAATTATATAGATTTTAGAAATAAAGCAGTTAAAGAGGGATTCGATTTTATTGAGCTTGAAAAAGCACAGTTCAAAGCAACACACCAAGAAACTGGAGGATATCTTCTGAAATGGTGGGACCTGCCTTTTCCCATTGTGGAAGCTGCCCTTTATCACCATAATCCATTGGATGAAAGAATCGTGAATTCTGAGTTGGTAATAGGGGTCCATATAGCACAGAAATATGCGTGGGACATGATGAAAGTTGCGCAGTTGACGAGATTTTTCCCAGAGACTTTTGTGAAGATAGGTTTAAAACAATCCGAATTTGAAGAAAAACTTAGCACAGTAACGTGGAAATAAATTGATTATTCGAGGAGGCAGATTATGTCCAAACAGGCGACAGTTCTTTTTGTGGATGACGAAGAAAATATATTGAATTCCTTGAGACGCGGGTTGATTGATGAGGAGTACAAATGTATTTTTGCCTCTAGCGGTCTGCAGGCACTTGAAGCGCTTAAAAATGAGCCCGTGAGCGTTATTGTAAGTGATATGCGCATGCCAGGAATGGATGGACTAACTCTTCTCAAAGAAGTAAAAGAAAATTATCCCAGAACTGTAAGAATTGTTCTTTCTGGGTATGCCCAGCTGCAACAGATAATTACAACTTTAAACCAAGCGAACCTATTCAAATTTATCCTGAAGCCTTGGAATTTGGAAGGAGAGTTCAAGGGAGTCATTCAGCAAGCCTTGGAGTATTATAGGCTGCAAGAGGAACGGGATGAGTTTGAAGAAACCTTAAAAAGGCAAAACCAGGCTTATCAAAA
This sequence comes from Desulfosporosinus sp., assembly GCA_031292055.1. GTDB lineage: Bacteria > Bacillota > Desulfitobacteriia > Desulfitobacteriales > Desulfitobacteriaceae > Desulfosporosinus. The sequence continues at coordinate 1,071 of JARLHV010000031.1, read as the reverse complement.
TATTTTAAAAAAATTTGAAGATGTGATGTCTGATGCGAAGAAAAATGCTGAGGTTCAGGCTCTTATCGGTATCTCTGCCTTTGACATAATTCTTAGAGAAATGACTGAAGTATGCAGTTCGGATATGATTAAAAGAAAACTTGAGATCTCCTCCGCAATTTTGAAGGCAATTTCAGGGATTTCAAGCGAAGAAAAATCAGAAAAGAGTTTAATAGAATTTTCCAATGAAATAAAAGAAAAAATTACATCGAAAGGCGTAAAGACAGTTGAATTAGAGGTCAAAGGAAATGAGAAAGATATGGTGAAAACTAATTATAGATTAATTTATAGCTTATTAAATATAGTGGTTGATCGATTGAATGGAGAAACCAAGCATAAAAATGTAAAAATATCCTGTGTTATCGAACCTGTCGATGGAGAGCGAATGTTTAGCCTGTACGTGTTTGTAGAAAATATTACCGAAGTTGATACAACATTACTCAAAAATGAGCTCAAACAACACCTTGACACTTATATAACTGTTCTGAATCCTCTTTTTGCCCGTGTAATGCAACTTCTTAAAGGTAGTTTCCATTGTGCAAGAGTTGACATCAATCTGGTAGCAAAGTTTAAATTCCCGGCTTAATCGGTCTAAAATAACTTTAAACATAGAGGGAAGATGAATACATAAATAACCGAGCCGAGCCAAGCCGAGCTGAGCTGAGCTGTGTTTTTGCTGGAATAAATAATCATTAGCCGGAAAATTTTATGTCGCTAATACATACTTATAGCCTTGATTCCCGTGAAAAATTATACCTACATTAATAAACCCTGATTTCAACCACAGATTACACAGATTAACACAGATTTAAAAAATACATTTTTAGCTCTAAAATATCAATCGCTTGTAACGCAATTGATCTTCGCCATTTTTCTATACTTAATTCTTCTTAATCTGTGATATCTGTGTTAATCTGTGGTTTCTCTTATCGTTCTTTTTATGTGTAATCTGTGGTTCCCCGTTCAGAATTCCCCAAGGCGTATTTACAGCGTTTTTCCTTGTAGGTATAAAAAAATGCGGGATTTTAGGTT
>JARLHV010000030.1 GCA_031292055.1 Desulfosporosinus sp. | reverse complement strand
GCGCATTTTCGTGGGAGAGATCCCGACATTTAAGATGATCGAGGATTACCTGCCCCAACAAAAGGGAAAACTCATCGAGCTACACGAGCATCAGCAAGCGGCCTTAGCAAGTTTACAGACAATGCGCGATCAGGGGGAGAGCATCGCCCTGCTCTATCATGCTACCGGAGCAGGAAAAACAGTGACCGCTGTCAGTGACCGCTGTCAGTGACGCAAAACGACTTGGGAAAAGAACCTTGTTTTTGGCGCATACCAAGGAGCTGATAACTCAGGCCCAAGGCGCCTTTGAAACTATCTGGGACACTGCGGAGACTGGCTTGTATGTTGCCGAACAGAAAGATAATGATGCTTATGTCGTTTGTAGTAGCATTCAAAGTATTTCTAGAAATCTTCATCAATTCAAAACAGATGATTTTGGGTATGTCATCATCGATGAATGCCATCACGGAGCGGCAGACACTTACAGGAAGGTTTTAAGCTATTTCAAACCAGAATTTACCTTAGGGCTTACGGCGACCCCGGACAGAAGTGATGGTGAAAGTATCCTTGAAGGCTTTAAGAATGTCGCTCATAAGTTGGATTTGCAACAAGCGGTTGAACTAGGCGTGCTTGTTCCCATCAGGTGCATCCGGGTCAAGACCAATGTTGATCTTTCCACGGTCAGAATTAATGGGGTGAAATATTACTCCCAGGACCTGGAAAGCAAGCTCTTTGTGCCGGAGAGAAATAATATCTTAGCTGAAACCTACTTGAAGTTTGTAAAAGACAAGAAAACCGTGGTTTTCTGTGCTTCCGTTCGCCATGCCAATGAAATATCTAAGCTGTTTAAACAGAAGGGGATTCAGTGTGAGGCTGTATCCGGTTCCATGAAATCGGCAGAACGATCAAGAATACTGGATCAGTATGAAAATGGGGATATTCAGGTTTTATGTGCTTGTGACCTTTTAAACGAAGGGTGGGATAGCCCAAAAACGGAAGTCCTGTTTATGGCCAGGCCGACGCTGAGCAAAACACTTTATGTTCAGCAACTGGGCAGAGGAATGCGCCAATCTGAAGGCAAAGACTACCTGATGGTCTTTGATTTCATCGATAATGCCAGTATGTTTAACATGCCCTACTCCCTACATAGGATGTTTAATCTCAAAGAGTATAAGACGGGGGAGTACGTTGTCGCTTCACAGAAACAGTTTCAGCTTGATTGGGATTTGATAGCCAGAGGGGAGAAACCCTCTGTTTTTCTAGACTTTCCGGTGGATGTTGCTGATTACGAGTTGATTGATCTGTTTAACTGGCAGGATGAAGTTAAGGATATGATCTCTCAGCTGGAGTTCGTGAGAATGGTCGATATCCAGACAGAAACCATAGAAAGGTATATACGTGAAGGGAAAATAACCGCTGATTTAGAGGTGCCTTTTGGAGATAAGAGAAGCTTTAAGTATTTTAAGGAAGCAACCATTGAGAATTATGCCAAACAGTATAGTTGGGACATTATTACCCCAGCCAATATGAAAGACAAGTTTATGGACATGGTTAAGACCATGGATATGAGTTTCTCCTATAAACCGGTACTTCTCAAAGCGATGTTTGAGCATGTGGATGACAATGGTAGGGTATTGGTCGGGGATATTGTCGATTACTTTATGGATTTTTACGGCTCTAGAGAAGAAAAGGGCCTGGTCGTAGAGAAAAAACAAAGCCTTTATTGTAAGGATGGGTATTCAAACAAGGATGTTGAAAGAAATATCTTTATGAATCCGTTTAAGTGGTTTGAGGATATGCGGTTTATGAGTCGGTGTAGGGACATTGAGTATGTTGAGTTTAATAGGCATGTGTGGAAGAGGTTGACGTCGGAGGAGAAGGCGTGGATTGTTGGGAGGTGTGATGAGAAGTTGGAGGAGTATTATAGGAAGAGGCTATCTAAAGACAAGTTGTAATTGAGAATTTTGCATTTGTAGCAAACGTCAATCCTAAAAACAGAGTACTAGGGCCATAAAAGCAAAGAAAATCCACTTAGACTCAAGTAGATGCTTGAGAAGACATGAATCATTTTAAATATTTAATTCGTGACTAAGCATGTACTGGCGTTAGGGCTCTGTTCAATAGTGACAGAAAATCCGAGTGTTTCAAGTCTCTTTACATATCTTTTTACGATCTCCGCTTTCCGGCGTTGATCAAAGTAGTCCGGCCCTAGTTCTTTGTATGGTGTGTTACTTTTGAGTATGTGGTACGCAGCTTTGAGGATGGCATGAGCAACAGCTACAGTAGCACGGTTATGGCCGCGTCTTGTGGCAACCCTAGCGTATTGGGCACTGAAATAGGTGTTCTTCAGATGCCCGGCGACTTTAGCACATTCCATCAGTGTAGTCCTAAGCATGTCGCTCCCTTTTCGCGTTTTACCGCTTTTACGTTTGCCTGCACTCTCGTTGTTGCCGGGGCAAACGCCAGCCCATGAAGCGAGGTGTGAATCCGATGGAAATTGATTCATATTGATACCAATTTCGGCAATGATCACTTGCGCGCTACGTTCCGCGACTCCGGGAATAGAATCAACAAGAGACATTTGATCTTTTACAGGTTTCATTCTTTCTTGGATTTCTTGATCGAGCAAAAGGACTTGTTCCTCAAGAATATCAATATGCTTGAGCATCAGACGTAACATTGTCCTTTGATGATCACCCATAAAACCGTGAAGTGCTTCTTCAATTTGAGGTATTTTCTTACGCATTCGCATAAGCGCTTTATCTGCCATAGCTTGAACGGTCAGTACATCCAGCTATGAGCATATCAAGCATTCGACGGGATGATGTACCATCGATGTCGCTGACAACAGAACCTAACTTGATATTTGCGCCTTCAAGCACCTTTGGGATGTGGTTCAACTCTCTGGCGCGCTCCGCAACCATACTTCTGCGATAACGAACAAGTTCTTTGAGTTCGCGCTGCTCCCGCTTGAGAATAAAACTGCCGTTAAGTAGGCCGTGACGAAGTAAATCAGCAATCCATTCAGAGTCTTTAACATCAGTTTTACGTCCAGGTACAGCTTTAATATGTTGTGCATTCACAACTAAAGTAGGAATCCCCTCCATTTCTAAAAGATTGTAGATTGGCTTCCAGTATGATCCGGTTGCCTCCATGGCAACGCATTGACAATCAGCGCTCTTCAGTCAATCGATAAGTCCAAGAAGCGATGAAGTCATCGTACTGAAACTTCTAACCTCCTTTTTTCTGCCCGTAATTAGACAGGCAGAGATCGTGTTCTTGTGAATATCCATACCACAACAACGCTCGTAAATAACATTCATTGAAAGGCACCTTCAATGATTTAAGTATGGCGGGCTTCCTGTAAAGCATTAATCTACCCTACGTGCTCATGGCAACAATTTGTGGTGCAAGCAGGAAGCCTTAATCAGTCTATAATATCGGGCTCGAACGCACCAAGACACTTCGACTTATACCGTAGCAAAAGTATCTCACGAGGGAAACGTTTTTATTCCAACTTTTCCTAATGTTTTTGTGCATTTGATGGTGTGGCACGAAGTGCCACATGGAGGTCTATAATGTGAACCTGAATGAATTTTATAAATGTGAAATTTACATAGGTTTGTGTAACGCGAATGATAGAAAGTTCTGAAGACTTATAATAATAATGCGCTTTTCATTTGACGGAATTATGAGAAGTCTCGGGTGCTGTACATAATGTACAACAGAAATTATAAGTTTCAATATGTTTGTATTTATTCTAGAGAGAAAGAAGTGGGTTACTACTTATGATGTTCCTTGAGTACATTGATGAACTTTATCGTAAGGAATGTAAGGAATTTGGAATTCCACTAAAACCAAAAGTTCCTTTTAAATGCTTTATTCCAGTTGAACCTCAAAATTGGGAGGCAGTGAGCAACTTCTTAATTTTAAAACAGGAGAAATCTAAGCTGTTTATTTTAGATGGAAAACAAAGAGCTTATTTATCAGACATTCAGATTGTCGATACAATTCTTAGTATGGACAAAGAAGACCAAAGGTGGTTTTTGGCCCAATTTGTAAAAATATACAAAGGGGAATTTGTACCTTTTTCCTTTAAAATACAGTCAGAGACTTTTGAGGGTAAAGGTATGTGCAGGTACCCTCAAAAAAAATCACTAATAATATTTACCGATAGTAATATTGATATAAACGATTTTATTTTTTTGATTAATTTTATTATCTACAAAGATTTATGTTGGAGTGAAAAAATTGAAGTACCAGATTTTTATAGAAGAACACTTTGTAAGTATATTACTTTAATTGATTATTACTCATTAAATCATATGCGTAGTGAACCATTTCTGAAGAGTATTGGATATCCCTTAGAAAAGAGAAGACCCGTTGACACTGAGCGAAAAAATGTCTTTTTTATGCAAACCGAAACATTTGATATTTCTTTGTATGAATGATACTATAAAAATGAACCCTAGTAAGGCAAATTGCCGCCTTAGCTTTTAAGGTTGATGTAACTACAATTTGTTGAATTTGGATGGCTTCCAGCCATACTGTGAGGAATTCCAGAATCAGCATCGACAACCTCGGTACTCGTGGACTCCACTCGCACCGAGAACGCCGATGTTGATTCAAGAATTTTCAACGAATTGTACCAAATTCAAGTAGGGTTCCCTTTTTTATTCTTTTATCAGACTGGGGAGGAAGATGTTGCTTGTATTTCAGGAAAAATATGAATATCGTGATTTAATAAAAGTTGTTTTTTTGTGCGGTAGTAATTATGAAGAGGATGATACTGACAAGAGAAACGTATTAAAGTCATACATTGAGAAAAAGATGCCTGATTGTAGACCAATTATTTTGGAAGAAAATTTTTGGTTTAAAAAGACGAATCGTCAATATTTTTCATATGATAATATTTTTTTAAAAAACTTGGCTCATATTGAACAATTGGCTTCATTATTTGCATGGAAAATTATAATTGTACATGAGTCGATTTCCACTGCAGCAGAAATTGGAGCTTTTGCTATTAACCCTTTAGTTGCAAAAAAAATATGTTTGTTAGTCCCTGATAGCATAGCAATAGAAGAAAAGAAACTGAGTTCATTCATTAAGTTGGCCTTTTTTGCATACGGCTCTCGAGAATCTAATATTGAAGAGAAAATAACTTACTATCCCGATGTCGAGATTATCAGGAGATCTCCGGATAAAAGTGAATATTATACTTATTTCCACAATAATGAAATCGGAAACTGTTTAGGCTATAAAATTGATTCGTTCCTCAATAAGAGTAACACGATGTCCATGTTATTGATCAAGAAAGCACCTTTCAATCAACTTGGAAATAACGAAAAAGCAGTGAGTTACATTGTCAATCACGATACTAAAAAGATTGAAGTATCAATTCCACCGCATATTTTTAAATCCCAATTAGTTTCTCAATTTTTCGTTGAAGCATTTAGGCGATCTGTCAGGCAAGAAAAAAAGATCCATATACATGTCTCTTATATAGTGAAATATTATGAAGACATTATGTATTCAACAATTCAGGAGCTATCAGGCGAACAGGTTGAAGGTTACGAAATAAAATGCAAGTTACAGCAAACGACATGTACTATACGACAAGCTACAGGCTATTTGATATATATGCTTCAAGCAGCTAAGTTTATAGCTTTAGAACAGGTAAATGAAGATGTAAATGTAAGAAAAATGACGCTGAGCACGTCCTTGGAAAATTGTAGAAATGATCTTTCGGGCATGATATACGATGTCAAAAAAACTTCTTTCGGGAGGTTGAACCTATGAAACTCCAACATCCCGACCTTGTCGTTAGACATATCAAAACTAAAAATAAGATAAGAAAGATTGTGACCTATAGCTCTGCAGACTGTGACCTCAGAAAAAAGCATGAGCTTTTTCAACGTTTTTTGGCAGATAATTTTGTTCCATCAATTTTTTCTAAAGGCTATGTGAAAAAGCGGTCAATATACCATAATGCCATCGCACATCTTTATAACGAATATTTCATAATGCTTGATATTAAGAACTATTTCCCTCACATATGTCATAAGCAATTATCTGATAAGTTATTTTATGAGTTAAATAAGTTAACGCCGAATCAAATAAGTAAACTTGAGTGCAAAGAACTCATTGATTCGTGCAGTGTAAATAGTCGGGGATTACCATTAGGCTTCGTGACATCACCGATATTATCAAATATCTATTTAAAAGAGTTTGACGGGATTTTATACGGAAAGCTCAGATCATTAGGATTAGCAAATCCAATATACACTCGATATGTTGACGATTTAGTGATCTCATTTAAAACAACAGCTGTTCAAACGCAGCCAGATATTGATAAAAATATACAAGAAATTGCTTCCGAATTACTTGCACGTTATGGATTACAACTCAACAAACATAAAAGTAGATCTTATAATATGCACACCTCCAATCATGTTCGGATAACTGGTGTAAATATTGTAATAGATTCTACAGGGAGAAGGCACCTTTCTGTAGGTAGATCTATTAAAAATACACTGTATTGGGATGCAATTCATTGTTTTGAAAGTAATAAACAAGATACAGAATTAGTACAGAAGATTAAAGGAATGCAATCTTTTGTGTTGTCAATTGAAAAATGTGGATACGAAGATTGTTTTTCTGAAAATATGATAAAAAAAGTGCATACACTTGGCTTTGACTCGCTAAAGCAGTTGATAGATATTCTTTAGAGCGTCGATTTAACTAAATCAGAATTAAACTTGTTTTTATAAAAATGCAAGTTAAATCATTTATTGACTATTAACTTTCAATAAACAATATTCATGTTAGGCTAATAATGGGAATCTGAACAAACACAAGTGAATTTCATATTGTTTATATTTTGAATACAACACAGCTGTCTAAGACGGTAAAATATTATCATCATTAATATAGTTATAAGAGGAGGTCACATTATGAAGAAAGTCGTGCTATTTGTTATTTTGGATAAATACGCTGATTGGGAAGCCGCTTATCTATCGTCATTAATATTATCTTTAGGTCAAGATGAATATTCTGTGAAGACTGTTTCATTAACAAAAGATATCATTCAATCCATAGGGGGATTTACCGTTCTTCCAGACTATGATATTCAATCAGCTCCAACAGATTTTGAGGGATTAATTCTAATTGGTGGAATGTCATGGAGAAATGAGACTGCACAGCAGGTTAAACCTTTGGTACAAAATGCATTAAACAATAGAAAAGTTTTGGGCGGTATCTGTGATGCTTCGGCTTTTCTCGGTACAATTGGTGTTTTAAATAATGTTAGCCATACTAGTAATGATTTAAATGACTTAAAGCAATGGGCTGGAAATGCATACACAGGAGAAGAAAAATATATCATGCAACAGGCGGTAAGAGATAATAATATTATTACAGCCAACGGTACAGCATCTTTGGAGTTTGCTAAAGAAGTAATGATTGCGTTAGGAGCTGCACCTGAAAACAGGATTCTTGAATTTTACAATTTCCATAAACTTGGTTACTACGAGGCACCTATGCCGAGCATGTAAATTTATTGGGGTAGATAGTTTGTTACACCAAATGAGCATTATGGGGTGTTAAAATTATATGGATTCTATTTCGCATTATCCATATTAACAATCCTCGGGTGAGAGAGGTTGTGTTTATGAAAGAATACGATGAGGTGGAATTATTAAAAGATTTACCTGAAGAACGATTGGTTAAGGGACAAAAGGGTTACATTTTAGAAATTTATAATGAGCAATACTGTGAGGTAGAGTTTAGCGATCTCAATGGAACTACAGTTTATCTTGGCGCTCTTCCAATTGAAATTCTAAAAATTGTAGATAAAAAGTAAGGCACAGCTGCAAATTATGTGAAGTGCTGGTGTACGTATCAAGATCTTGGTCATTCCGTGTGTGAGGACAATTTTGGTCTGAGGTATGGGGAATGGATAATATTAATGAGTTAATTCGTGATTTGGATTGGAGTAAACCAGAAGATGTTCAAAAGAAGGCAATGGAGCAATTACAGGAAATAAATGATTCGAATCTTTTTTATTTAGCTCAACAGAGTGAACTTAATTATAAATATTGCTGGCATAATGCTGCGTTAGTTTTAAAAGCGATTGGATATCCACGCATTAAGCCAGTCCTACCATATCTTATGGAATGGTTCCAAGACATAAATTGGCCTGGGGTTAGAACAATCGTTGAGATATTTCGGAATATCAGCCCAACCAAACTTCTCCCTTTTATTGAGGATGCCTCAATGCTTTCTATTAGAGAAAATGATGATTTTTGGGCATTGGGTGTCATAAGTTTAATCAAAGATTTAGAACTAGAACTTCTTATAAATAGGGACCTCTATAATCAACTATTACAATTGTCAGAGTATAAATAGAGCATTTGATATCTCTAACTTCTGCTAATCCATATACTAATAAGGCTAATAATTAGAACTTCATTTGCTTTGTTGATTATAATATAAAGGGGGAACCCACTCAAAAAATGTTGGGTTGCCTGTAAGCATATGGAGAAAGCTTCATCATAAGAAAATTGGTGATATCCAAATTGCTTGGCGGGAGGGAAAGTATATATACTGAAGAGTTAAGGAAATTGGCGTAAATGAACCTTGTTTTTCTGTCAGTGGGATAAAGTTCAAGAAGTGTTGCAAAGGGAAAGACATATAACAATATATAATATCTTAAACTGCCATCGTCAATATCTACATACGGAGGCAACTCGGTGATTACTAGTAAACATATGATCTTGAAAAATGGCGAGGATATTACCAATGATGTGACTTATTGCAAGTACAACCCTCAGACACAGAAGTATGCGGTCACTTTCAAAAATGGAAAAACCTACTTTTGTAACTATCAGACAATTGACTGGCTGCAGGATCCGTCTGTCTTGAATCCTGCATTGCTAAATATCACACATGGAGGCCGTAAACTATTTGACATACAGGCTGTATATGTATTCAAAGCCTCTGCTACGAAATACTGGCGAATTCGTTTTTCAAACGGGAGCGAGCGTAACTATAACGAGCGAGACCTGAAGATCGTTACTTCATGCCTTAGCGATGCTGAAGCTGGCAATTGTTTTGAATATTTGTGCCAAATTGCTTCAATTAACGAACTACACTCTGAAGATGGTACTATCCTTTTAGCGCAGCAGTATGAACGTATAGATTTCATTGGGGCAGATACGGCTTTGGCCATTTATTTGAATCCTCAAAAGTACAAGGCAGCTACATATCAAAGTAAGGACCCAATTTTTCCGTTCGGTGGCAATGCAAGCCAGTTTAAAGCAGTTAAAACGGCTCTGAGTCATCAAATCAGCGTCATACAGGGACCACCCGGAACCGGGAAGACTCAGACAATCTTAAATATCATTTCTAATTTGCTGGTACAAGGAAAAACAGTTCTTGTTGTTTCTAATAACAACTCCGCTACCGCCAATGTTTTTGAGAAGCTGTCGTCTCAAAAATGTGGTTTGGGGTTTCTGCTTGCACCGCTTGGTAACACGGAAAATAAATCTGAATTTATTCGTAATCAGACTGGAAGCTATCCTGACCTCTCAGAATGGAATATAAATACGGAAACCCAAAGAGTATTACAAGAAAAAATCAGGGAAAATGCCTCAAAGCTCGCGGAAATATTTGAAAGGCAGGAGCAGCTTGCTAAAGCAAAGCAAGAACTGCACACCTTACAACTTGAGATAAAATACTTTGAGCAATATTGCGCGGAGACGGGCATCGGCGAAGATATGCTAAAGGCCCGGCGGAACCTTAAATCAAGTCGACTTATGCGGTTGTGGCAAGAGTGCTATGATTTTTCCGAAAAAGAACGTACTGTTTCTTTTTGGTACAAGTTCAAAAGTGTTATGATTTATGGCCTCTCAGATTGGAAATTTTTCAATAATGATCTTTCAAAGATTATCACACTCCTACAGAGTTTGTTTTACCGTACAAAACAGAAAGAGCTTAGCGATAATATGACTTCTCTGGAAAGTGAATTGCGTTCAGTAAATGCTGTGAAAAAAATGGACGAGCTCATTGAGCTGTCGATGAAATTTTTGCGCAGCAAGTTATTTAACCAATATGGCAACACCATGGAACGGGTAAAATTTTCCGTGGACGATCTCTGGAAGAAGCCAAGAGATGTCACGAAAGAATATCCCGTGATACTGAGTACAACGTTTTCGTCGCGAAGCAGTCTTGGAAAGAATATGGTGTACGACTATATGATCATGGATGAAGCATCACAGGTGGATGTGGCAACTGGAGCATTGGCTCTGTCTTGCACAAAAAATGTTGTAATTGTTGGAGATGCTAAGCAGCTCCCAAATGTTGTATCCGATGATATGAAGAAGCGCACTGATGTGATCATGGAATCCTTCCATATTGATCAAGGCTACTCCTTTGCGGAAAACAGCTTTCTGAAATCTATATGTAGCATTCTTCCGGACGCACCACAAACATTGCTCCGCGAACACTACCGCTGCCATCCTAAAATCATCGGATTCTGCAATCAGAAATTTTATAATAATGAACTGATTATCATGTCAGAAGATCATGGCGAAACTGATGTATTATCCGTGTTCAAAACCGTGGTAGGTAACCACAGACGAGATAATCTGAATCAACGGCAAATAGATGTCATTTGCCAAGAAACGCTCCCTAAACTGAGAAAGCAGGATCCGGCGGATATTGGGGTCATTGCACCGTACAATGATCAGGTCAACGCACTGAAAGCGCAATTAGGCATAGCTGGTATTGATGTGGCAACAGTACATAAGTTTCAAGGCCGTGAAAAGGACACCATAGTTTTGACTCCAGTCGATGATGTCGTTACTAACTTTACAGATGATCCCTATCTTTTGAATGTCGCTATATCTCGGGCAAAAAAGCGGCTCTGTCTTGTCGTCTCCGGCAATGAGCAGCCGGCGGGTAGCAATTTCGGCGATTTGATCTCCTATATCGAGTACAATAACTTTGAAATTGTCCAAAGTGAGATTTATTCCGTTTTTGACTACCTTTATCGGCAATATACGGACAGCAGGCTAGCCTTTTTAAAAAAACGCAAGCGAGTATCAGAGTTTGATTCGGAAAATCTGATGTATGGCATGATAAACGATGTCTTGTTAAGACATTCATATACAGTCATGGATGTCATTTTTCATCAGCCTCTCAATATGCTGATTCGTGATCCTAAACTTTTGAGTGAAGCTGAATGCAGATATGCCATGAATACAGCAACGCACCTGGACTTCCTAATCTATAATAAGATCAGCAAGAAGCCGATCCTTGCGATAGAGGTGGATGGCTTTCACCATCACAAGGATGGAACTATACAGGCGAAGCGGGATAAGATGAAGAATCATATTTTGGAACTTTACAATATCCCTTATCTGCGCTTTTCAACTAACGGTAGTGGGGAGATGGAGAAACTTGAACAGGCACTTAGGGCTTGCGAGGACAAGTCTAAGTAGTAAATTCCATTGATTGGCTGCAACATGGAATTATCTTGAGGAAAGAAATAACAAACTCGGCTGATGGATTTACATTAAATTAAACTTCCCATACGACTGAGATATATTGTATATTATTAACGCTGTAGAATCTTAAGTAATTTCAGTCCCCAAGATTGAGGTGTAGCATGTCAGAAATCATCTATGGATTATATGAACAAATTATAAACGGAATCATACTCGAAAACCTAAATAAAGTTGATCAGGAACTTGTCATAAAAGATACCCACCCACTAGATTCGGCTGAGTCCTCGAAGATTCTGGCGGATTACCTGACTAGAATTCTGCGCGAGATATTTAATTATATCGACGAAGGGGATACCATTGTCAGAGATCGAGTTAATCTCTGTAATGGGATTTTGCAGTATATTACAGAGTGTATTCAAAAAGGCAGCTTTAGTTTTAAAAAGGATGAGGCGACCTTGAAACGGATCAAGAGCTTCCTCATCCAGCAAGATGCCCAGATGTTGTTATCTCTGGTTGACAAAAAAGCAAGCAGACAAACAGCCTTGCTTGGTTCTGAAAAGATTGTGAGACCGGACACGTCTATTTCCGAGAACTCACTCTTTACCGGGGCAGTTCATGAGCCAAGCATGGTGTCAGAGCTTAAGAAGGAAATCTTAAGCAGTCACAGGATTGACTTTCTTGTGTCGTTTATCAAGTGGAGCGGCTTAAGGTTGATTTTCAATGAACTGACTCAGTTTACAGCCAATGGCGGCAAGTTGCGGATAATTACGACCTCCTATCTGGGTGCTACTGATTTTAAAGCTGTCGAGCAGCTCAGTAAATTGACCAATACTGAAATACATATTTCCTATGATACAGAGCGGACTCGTCTTCATGCCAAGACCTATGTCTTTTGGCGAGATACTGGCTTCAGTACCGTCTATATTGGATCGTCCAATATTTCGGAGTCAGCGATGACCAGTGGGTTGGAATGGAATATTAAGTTATCCCAATATGACTCGGGGGACATCTTAGAGAAAATCCGAGCCACGTTTGAAGGGTATTGGAATAATCCTGAGTTCACACCTTTTATCGCGGCGATCGATTCAGAGCGTTTGAGAAATGCTTTAAAGTCCGAGAGAAGAACCAGTCAAGATGAAGCGGGTAACGTGGCGTTTAACTTTGACATTACACCCTATTATTATCAGCAGGAAATCTTGGACAAATTGAAAGCGGAACGGGAAGTCCATCACTCGTTCAAAAACCTTGTCGTTGCTGCCACGGGTACTGGGAAGACGGTCATTGCCGCCTTTGATTACCGAGACTTTTGCAGGGCAAACCCGGGGAAACCGAATAAACTGCTCTTTGTCGCCCACCGGAAGGAAATATTAAGCCAAAGTCTGGCCTGCTTTCGAGGGATACTCAAAGATCTAAACTTTGGCTCGATGATGGTTGGTGGCCTGAAGCCCGACAGTTTTGACCATTTGTTTGTCTCGATCCAATCCTTTAACTCTAAAGAACTGACAGAGATCACCCCTCCGGATTTCTATGATTATATTGTGATTGACGAATTCCATCATGCAGCAGCCCCATCCTATCAAGAATTATTGGACTACTACAGACCGATGATCTTGTTGGGACTGACGGCAACCCCGGAGAGAGCAGACGGACGAAGTATCTATTCCTATTTCGACGGCAGAATTGCGGCTGAAATCAGACTGTGGGAAGCGATCGAACGAAAACTGCTCAGTCCCTTTCATTATTTTGGTGTGACGGATAATGTTGACTTAAGTCACGTGCGTTGGGTGGCAGGGAAATATGATGAGCGGGAAATTGAAAACCTCTTCGTTTTCGAGCGAGCGGTCGCGGTTAAACGTGTCGGGAATGTCATTAAGGCGATCGAAAGGTATTGCTTAGAACGTTCGGACATTATTGGAATTGGGTTTTGTCTGACCAAAAAGCATGCGGAATTCATGTCGGAGATCTTCAACAAATCCGGGATCCCCTCGGAATTTCTGATTGCAGAATCGGAGGACGGCGTACGGGATCATGTGAAGCGCCGTTTGGTGACGAAGGAAATCAAGTTTGTTTTCGTGGTCGATATATATAATGAAGGAATCGATATCCCCGAGGTGAATACCGTTCTTTTCCTGCGTCCGACGGAAAGCTTGACCGTCTTTTTGCAACAGTTAGGTCGGGGCTTAAGGCTCAGTGAAGGCAAAGAAGCTCTGACTGTCTTGGATTTCGTGGGACAAGCTCACAAAAAGTATTCGTTCGAAGATCGTTTCAAAGCGTTGTTATCAAGGACTCGGAAAACGGTCGAGTATGAAATCAAGCATGGTTTTGCCAATGTACCAAGAGGCTGCTCGATCCAACTAGAAAAGCAGGCCCAGGACTATATTTTAGAGAATATCCGCAATGCTGTGAATACGAAACGCAACTTGATCAGTAAGCTCCATGATTTCCTGGGAATTAAAGGAGAGCTCAGTGTCCGGGAGTTTTTCGAGAGTTATCATGTAACCCCGCAGGATGTTTACAGCAAGAAGGTTACAGTAGTGGGTCTAGCGGGTGAGGCTGATTTGATCAAAGGATACAGGGTGGAGCCAGAAAAGGAACGGTTGCTAGCCTCAGCACTAGGGAGGTTGTCTTTCATAAATTCTAGGCGTTGGATTCGTTTTCTCCAGACGATCCTACCGCAGATACAATCGGGTAAAGGTACTTTGCTTCACCCTTTGTCAGCAGTGGATAGAACCATGCTCTCCATGTTTTACTATACGGTGTTCGGCAAGGGTTTGGCTGATCTGGGGAATCGCTTTCCTTCGATTGAAGCGGCCCTTTACTGGGCAATTGACGATCCCTTACTTTATGGGGAACTGATGGGCTTACTAGACTATCAGTATGTGAAAATAGACTTCATTGACAAGTCACTGGCTGAATTAGGAAATGATAGTCCGCTGGATTTATATTGCTCGTATACCTCGGATCAGATCTTGGTGGCTCTGGGGAAACATACAGAGAACAAGAAGAGCTCTTTTCGGGAAGGCGTTCTCTACCTGAGTGAAAAGAAGTTGGATGTTTTCTTTGTGACTTTGAACAAATCCGAGAAAGATTACTCTCCTTCCACGATGTATCAGGATTATTCTATTAATGAAGAGTTATTTCATTGGCAATCCCAGAGTCGAACGACGGAGGAATCGGTCACCGGTCAAAGGTACATTAATCAATCGGTAAATGGCGGAAATGTGTTGTTTTTTGTGAGGGAATACAAAGACGAGGCGAAATTCACATCACCCTATACCTGTCTTGGGTTGGCAGATTTTCAGAGTCACTATGGATCAGCACCGATCAGTATTGTTTGGAAGATGAAGGAGTCGTTACCGGGGTTTGTGATGAAAAAGACGGTGAAGGTTTGATAGGGCGAAGCTAAGCTTCCTCATTCGGAAGACATTTATTCCGCCAATGCACTTAGAGGTGCTAAAAAAGCAAAAGAATTCAGGAGAAATTAATATTGCCATTACACATGCACAAGCCAAAAGGGTTGCTTGGAGAATCGTAAAGAGGTGGATTGATGCTCAAGTAGCGTTTGTGGAGTCAGGTATGCTTAAATTTGATGAAGTTTTCTTATCGTATAAACTAGATAATTATAATTCCATGCCTCGCGGCAGTGAGGGTCGTCTTCCGACGCTGGCCCAGAGGCCCGATAATGTCATAGAGAAAGCCTCGCGTTCTGTTGTGGAACGTGAGGCTGAAAAGTATCGATAGTAGTGTCAATAGTTTTGAGAGAATCCGAAGAATGGTCACTTTAAACTGACTTGAATGAGAGCTGTTGCTTCATCTAAATGAGAGACTTTGAAAATTCGACTTGTGATTCGACTAAGCGTATCCAAATCAGCGATCGTGCGAACGGCCTCCTGAAGGGCTTGAGATTCTATGCCAAAGTTAGCTTCGAGGTATTGGCATATGGTTTCAGCCTTTCCTTCGGCTTTGCCTTCAGCTCTTCCTTTATTCTCTGCTGATTTAATTCTAGTTAGCTGGTCACGAAGCTCAGCTTCTCTGGCATCATACAACATTCTTGCCTTTTCATCCTTACTGATGATCTGTAATAGGTCATAGGCTTTCTTTATGTCCTTATTCTTTTCTGCTAACATTTCAATCACCCCTTTTGACTTTGCATCTAAGAATTCCATCCATTCCACTACGTGATCATGCTCGTTTCTTTGAATTTCCAAATCGGCTAATTTTACGATCTCCTTAGAAGCTCACTATTAATAATTTCTATACCTTCAAAGTCTTCCGCCGGCACACCTAGTACAGCACTGAGGAAGGCTATTAGCAGGTCTTTATGCTTTTCATCTCCAAAGATTAGCTTGAAAACGAAGTCTATTTTTGGTGACATTAGGAAGCCATCGTCCGTTGGTATCTGTTTCCTTTTGCTCTTCTTGCTCCCAGCCATTGTAACTTCATCCTCCATCTAGTTCTTATAGTATCATTTTAGCAAATCTACCGTAGTTTAACCACCCACTAGCAGACAACCATTATCAGAGCTAAACATAACGATTCTATAGCTATAGTATACAACATGGTATATGCTAATTCCATAAATAACCAAGAAGACTTGAAACCTGAACGAGCTGATGACTGTCGGATGATGAGGAAATATTTCATAGTGGGTCACAGTGCCTGACCACCAACTTATCCACTTATTGTTTAGCGTGTACGTAAGCGCCATTATGACCCAAGTTCTAACTCCTCCAAAATTATGAGATAAAAACGTTCATGTCAAGGATAGAGGGGGGATTCTACGCTTCTTATCGGATAGTCTTATCGGATATATTATAAGGATAAGTGAGGAAGAAGATGTGGAATAATCGCTCTGCTGATGGTAAAATATAACTGTAGCAACTATGGGAGGGGATGGAAAACTATGGCTATAATAAAGCTTGTGCGCTTTGACTGGGCTATGAAATACATACTACGTAACAAGGCCAATTTTGATGTGCTGGAAGCGTTTATTTCCAACCTATTAAAAGAAACAATTGTTATAGAAAATATTTTAGAAAGTGAAAGTAACCGGGAAGCTGAAAACAGAAAATTTAACAGGGTTGACTTGAAGTGTAAAGATTCCAAAGGGAAGCAAATCATTATTGAAATACAAAATCAACGTGAGGCGGATTACCTACAACGATTGCTTTGGGGTACGTCAAGAGCTGTTGTGGAAGGTTTAGAGCTGGGGAAGGGCTACAGCGAAGTTGTGAAAGTTATATCTATCAGTATTTTGTATCATACCATGCGAGTAAGTGAAAAAGAGAACACAGATTTTATCTATTATGGCACAACCGAGCTAATTGGAATGCATACAAAAAAGCCACTTATTCTTCACCAATCTAAGATGAAAAACGAAGAAGTTTCGGTTGTTACCAGCCAAAATGTCTTTCCAGAATACTACATGATTTATGTAGAAAAGTTTGAGGATATGATTAATGAGGCTATAGATGAATGGGTATATTTTTTTAAGCATGGTGCAATACGTGAGGACTTTAAGTCACCAGGAATATTGCTTGCAGCCAAGAAGCTAGACTATCTAATGATGAGCGAGGAAGATAGACGAGGATATGATGACTATCTTGCCTACCTGGGGCAGGAATTAGGGATATTGGAAACTGCCAAAGAAGAAGGTCGAGAAGAAGGGAGAGAAGAAGGTGAACTTAAAGGCAAGCTAGCAGCAGCCCGAAATGCCTTGAAAAAAGGATTTTCTTTAGAAGACATTGCTGAGATTACTTGCCTGTCTCTGGAAACTGTGCAGAAACTCAAAGAGAACGATTAAGCTGAGAGATC
>JARLHV010000029.1 GCA_031292055.1 Desulfosporosinus sp. | reverse complement strand
TGAGGTCAATCCGATAAACAATTATCGGGAGTATTCACAAAGCAATGTTGATAAATTGGTACAAATATCTGTTCTGAGACAATTGGATGTATCTATTAAAGAAATCAACGATATTATAGCTAATCCTAAAATGTTGAAAGACAAGTTGGAACAACACTTAATACATTTAAATGATGAAATAGATAGACTTGGAAAAAGCAAGAACGTTCTGATGTCTTGCCTGAATAGCATTAGTGATTCTAATTATGGACTTCCAGAATTAACAAAACAGTTATTAGTTTTACTTAAGTCTTTGGAAATGAATGAACGAGGAAGAGAAGGATTTATGAAAAGACAGATGCTACGCATTTTTCCTGGAAATTTCGGTAAAATACTGCTCATGAATTATAGTCCTTTTCTAAATGCTTCCGTAGATACAAAAGAAAAAGAGGAAGCCTGGCTCAATATGGTTAAATTTTTAGATGAAGTTGAAAGCGTCGAGTATCCGGAAGAAATGAAAGAGCTGTACGAAAATTTGACAAAGCAAGATATGGAGAAATTCGAGAATTTTTTTACTGAAAATATTAAGAAATGGATTAGAATAACAGATGAAGAACTCCTTGCTGAAAGAAAACAATTCTTTGAGAATATGAACAGGATTAATAGCGACACGGATATGCAATCGGCGTTACTGAAAAATTCCAGAATCGAGAAAAGTTTGAAAGGACAAATGAAGAATCTCGGTTATTATGACAAGTTTGAACAGAACTTAAAAGTACTAAGCAGTGATTACTATGTATACGTCAACACAAGAAATAAGTTTTTTGAATCATTAAACGTAAAACTTGATGACCAGGGGAAAATAGAAGTTGCTGAATAAGATGATAGTATAGTTACTATGCATAAAAGTTTACATAGAAAAGGGTGGTGCCTCTTTCTGATACACTATTGGAACCTTTGCTAAGCAAGGGTTCCAGTTTTTTGTCTAAAGCAAGCCACCCGCTGGGTGAGTAGACTGTCAAGCAAGAAATACTCATTTCTTGCTTGACAGTAGTAGCTACTGAAAATATAATGAACTATATCATTAAATGAACAGTGTACATTAAATGAAGAGTATATACACAAACTCTTAGTCAATTACGCCAGCGATTGAGGTGAAAGATTATCATGAAATTAAGAGATAAGCAAAAGGCGGAAGTTAAATCAGCCATTGTACGAGTCGGTGAAGAGCTTTTCAGGACTAATGGGTTTATGGAAACAACCATTGAGGAGATTACTAGCACAGCCGGGGTAGCAAGGGGAACCTTCTACAATTATTTTCAGACAAAAGAAGACTTAGCACTCGAGATACTTTACGAAACAGAAGAATTAACGACAAAGCAAGTTGACGACTTTTTTGCAACCACTTTAGGAACAGATCATCAAATTCAGGCAATCATTGCTAATGCTGTTGAGTGGACCCTAAATAGACCAGAACTCGTCTTGGTTACCATGCTGGAAAAGATGAAGCGCGGACTAACACCAAAATATCCAAAAGGGTCTCTCCTCAGAAGGATGATAACCGAAGCCTTCGAACGTGGTCAGAACGCTGGAGTTGTAACGAAAGAACGACGTCCCCAAGAGCTAGCTCACGATGTTGATGGGTTATATATGGTTCACATGGTGAGATGGTATCATTATGGTCAACAAGATGACCTCTTATCCGCTCTTCTATCCGCAGTTAACACTTACTTATCAGGTGCGTTGATAAAGCAGTGAAAAAGCAATTTTAAAATTGAAGGAGGTAGAAAAGTAATGTCTCTTTGGGAAGCTAAGGGGTTCTGGATGCGTGATAATATTCATTGGCCGAGACCGGTACACCCACTTTTTGTCTCTTATGGACTCATTCCTGTCGAAGTCGGGTCAGCTCGTGCTTATCAGGAATGGTCTATGCCTTCTCTTAAATATGCCTATCTTGTTCTCCATGGCTATGTCTTTCAACGTATTGAACCCCTTGGGGGAGATACTCCGCCGATTATGGAGCGGTTTCCGTTTCTCTTTCATTTGTGGCGGATTAATCCGCAGTTCCGCAGTCGGGTCTTGGGCTTTGAACGGTTTCTTAAAGAAAAAGGGTTTGAGAATCATGTCCATGCCTGGAGGGATGTATGGGAGCCGGAAGCTCAAAAGCGTCTTAAGCCGATCCAAGATTTTGATCGTGCCAATGCGAGTTTAGAAGAACTGGCCAATCACCTTGATCAATGCTACGACTTTTTATGCTGGTCCTGGAATCCGCATATAAAAATTGTCGCGCTTGGTATGTACATACGTGGGCGATGGGTGGAAGTATGTGAAAGACTTCTTGAATTAACAGACTTCGAAGCCTACGAATTGGTGCAGATCAATGATCCTGCGGTATTAAACACGACGAATCGTCTCTTAGCCTTGGCACGGCACGCTGCAGCAGACCCGACGGTTAGCGATATATTGTCTTTACCTAGTGAAAAAGCACTTGAGCGCCTATACCATACTTGGTTTAAGGAAGAGCTCGATCAATTTTTAAAAGCTGAAGGAGATCGGCCTGCTGATAGTTTCGAATTCACGCCCACGTGGAGAGAAATGCCAGAGATCGTGGTTGGGATTATCAAGGGGTTAATGGACGCAGACGACTCTACGATCGAAGACTCTGATTTTCAAGCGTACCGGCTGCAGCGGATCAAGGAACTTCGCAGCACTTTAGCGGGAGAGGAGCGGGAGGAGTTCGACGCCTGGCTTGAATTGGCAGAGCAAGCTCATCCGTTAAGCGAAATTCATGACTACATTTTATGGACTGTTCCCCTTAGCCATACGCGTTATGCGGCAATTGAGGCTGGCAGAAGATTGGTTCAGGATCGTATTCTTGATTGTCCAGAGGATACTTTATTCCTATCCCGCGAAGAATTACTCTCAGCCCTAAGAGGAAACTACAACCTTGCTAGCTTAAAAGGACTGGTGGCCGAGAGGAAGGCTGAGCATACCAAAAATTTCTCGTTAGTGCCTCCCCAAACCATTGGAAAAATGCCTATCGCAGCCCCTTGGAATGTTTTTCCCCCTATCGTAGCGGAGGGGTTGAAGATTTTTGTGAAACAAACATCCCATCTTGAAGCGCAACAGGAAGCGTCGCTGGAGCTATCTCCTGAGGGAGAGTTGTTTGGTACCCCAGGTTCTCCGGGAGTTGCCGAAGGCCCCGTGCGCATTATTCATACGGCTGAGGAGTTTTACTTGGTTCAAGAAGGGGAGGTCTTAGTCTGCCCGTTTACTACTCCGACTTGGACGGTATTATTTCCGCATGTGGTGGCATTAATCACCGATTCGGGTGGAGCATTGTCTCACGCAGCAATCGTCGCTCGAGAATTCAGACTTCCTTCGGTAGTCGGGACGATTAATGGAACAAAGATATTGCATAATGGGCAGCGTGTCCGTGTGGACGGAGCCACCGGAAAAATTCAAGTCCTAGATGAGAATACCTAAATGGAAAAAAACCAAGTAAAATAACTAAATGGAGAATAAGGCGATGAAATATGTGCGGTTTCTTCAAGAATTAACAAGAGAAGACCTATTGTCAGCTGGCGGAAAAGGGGCTAATCTGGGTGAATTAATGTTGGCAGGAATGAAAGTACCCCAGGGTTTTGTTTTGAGCGTTGAAGGGTATCGTCGTTGTATAAAGAAGGTCCATTTGCCGAAAATTAATCTTAAAGACCTGGCAATTTTAGAAGAGGTAACTTCTAAGATTCAGCTGGAAATAGAAAATGCTGACTTACCCGCTGAAGTAACGAAAGAGGTCCTTGAAGCTTATCGGAGGATGCGTTGCCCTAAAGTTGCTGTCCGTTCCTCGGCAACGGCAGAAGATTTGCCCAGTGCAAGTTTTGCAGGTCAACAAGAAACTTATCTAAATATCCAAGGAGAAAGTGCCGTTCTCGCCGCCATAAAAAAATGCTGGGCATCACTTTGGGCACCCCGAGCAGTACAGTATCGTTCTTTACAAGGATTCGGAGAGAGTGAAGTCGCCCTTGCTGTGGTCATTCAGGAAATGGCACCGCATGAGGTCGCGGGAGTAGTCTTTACAGTTAATCCTCTTGCCAATGACTCAAGTGAGCTGATCATTAATGCTGCACACGGTGTTGGGGAGGCTTTGGTTCAAGGAGAAATCATTCCTGATCAATGGCTGGCCAGGCGTCCTGATGGTGCTGTTCTTAAATTCACTCCAGCTCCGAAAAAGGGACAATTGTCTACCCCTTTCATTCGTATTGGGCGTTCTACCCGAGGATGTTTAACCTCTCAACAGATTCGGGAGCTGGTCTGTCTATGTCTCCGCATAGAAGAGCATTTCAATGGAGTACCTCAAGATATCGAGTGGAGCTATGGCTTAGGGGAGTTTTATCTGCTGCAAAGCAGGCCAATTACGACACTTCAATCTTAGTTGATCATATAAAACAGTAGATTCGTTGTACTGACATATATTGGGCGATGCCTTTCCCCAAGCCTACGAATCAATTGGTTATTGATGGTTTCCTTCCGAAATTTTAAGAAAATCCATTTTGGACTTTTTCAGTCAGAGCTAAAATCGCCTGGTGATCAATGTCAGCAAATTCATGTTGTTCAAGGACACTTATAATGCCACCTATAACAAAAGAAACGGTGCATCGGGTTATTCCATTGCATCGATCTGTATCATCCACTCTTTCTAATACTTTCCCAAGTATTAGTTTTTTCATTTGACACAAACTAGATGCAAGGCTTGAAGATTTAAGATAGGGCATATACAGATCTCTATTCTTTTCAAATATATCCATAATAATTTCCAAAATAACTGAAAAATTATTTATTATATCAGCAAAGTTATAAGGTGCAAATACTGCACTTAATTCATCGACAATAGTATCTCGTAAGCGATCAGCGCAATCATAAATATCTTTATAATGTAAATAAAAGGTGCTTTTATTTACATCGGCTGTTTCACATAAACTTTTCACAGTGATATTTTCCATGCTCTTTTCGGATAATAGTTTGGCAAACGCGGCTTAAATGGCTTGTTCTGTTTTTCTTACACGTCGATCTTTCATCATAATTCTCCTCTTATAATAGACCTGGTTGATAGATTGGTTGAATAACAGACTTTAGTCTCGACATTGATGGTTGATGGAAAAAGATCCTATGTTTTGACATTCACAGTCTTAACAGTCCTTGTTAATAAACGGTTTTCAGAAAAAATTGAAGATGATTTAGTGACTGACCAAAGGTTGCTCTTGGATTTCAATAAACTTAGGGGCGACCTTAAGTGACCTCAGGAATGTCTTTGTTAATTATCAGGCGGTAAACGCTGTTAATCTTGATGGCGGATCTTCCTCTGAAATTCTGTATAATGGCAAAGTCTTGAATAAGCTTTTGAACATTTTTGGCGAACCTTACATTCCCACTGCCTTTGTAGTTACTTCTTAAGGCAGGCAATAATCACAGCTAAAGAAAAACTGCGCATAAAGAAGAACCAAACTTCCATGCCCTTTAGGACAAGACCTGGAATGAAATGCTATTTTCTCAGCAAATTAAGGGAGGTATCATGAGGGAAATACGAAAAATCCGGCTAGGAACGATTATGATCTTTTTTATATTTAATGTAGTTTTTGGTATAGGCAAGGTGAATTATACAATCCATGATACCCGGAAAAACTTCCTGGATGTCAGTCAGCCAAAGATCCAGCGCGCCTGTGGCCACTACCAGCTCAGCACCGTTTGCGTTGGAGAGCGGAATGACCCCGCCAAGGCGGTACATGGTTGATAGGCCGGAACAACAGATTCCGTAAAATTGGATACCCTGGGCTCCGGCTTCCTTAGCCATGGTGACGAATTTATCGGTGTGGGTCGTTTGGATGACTTCCGTGGCCAGCATAGGAGCGTGACCGTGAATGGCTATATTTACAAAGTCTTTTTTCAGCGTCCCCAGATTCGCCTTGATGGTACTTCGCGTGGGAATGCCGAAGAGAGGAAATATTCATATCGGCTCGATGGTATAGCACTTACGTTGAGAAAATGCAAAAATTTAGCGAAAAAAATAGAGAAATGCAGTGCGGTGTTTGAAATCGAGGCTAATATCTTACCCTTTGCAAAACGCACTTATGATATAATAAAAAGGCTAGAACATCTATAAGGCGGTGAACTTATGAATGAAAATCAGATGGGTGTAATACTTGAAGAAGTTCGGGATATGTTCAAAACCTTG
>JARLHV010000028.1 GCA_031292055.1 Desulfosporosinus sp. | reverse complement strand
TCATACATAGGGGCACAATTAAAGAAATTATAAAAGTCAATAATGATATTATTCCAGTAATGGATATCAAGGAGCTACTTTCCACCGATGTTTTAGCTTGGTTAGGCTCTTCAGATATTGAATTAGTCGATAACTCGACTGTAGCTCAAGAAAAATAATTATTAGGAGGAACTAATATGATTGAAGATTATGAACAAATGGTTGATGTGATTTTTGACACTGATTCCGGGAAAACATCCATCTTTTTATTTGACCTCGAAAAGTATATCTATGTTAAAATGGGTTCCATTATAAATCTACCTCTTAAAGTTGGCGACCAATTACTAGGCACATCTACGTCCTTGGAATGCCTCCAAACAGGTAATAGGGTGCAACGCCAAATTGGTGCCGAAGTCTTAGGCACTGCTTACACTGGAGTAGCGCATCCAATTAGAGAAAACGGGGTTATCATTGGTGGAATCGCCACCACAGGTTCAACCGAAAGGGAAAGCGCACTTGAAAAATTGCCTTCTCTATCAAAAAATCTTTCGGAATCCTTGCAGCAGGTTTCAGCGGCCGTCGAAAATATTGCGGCCTCAGCCCAAGCCCTTGCCGATGGCGGACAAGCGCTTACCCTCCAATCTCAAGAAGTCAATGACAAGGCACTTGTCATGGAAGAGGTTGTTGAATATATCAATTCAGTTGCTAGTGATACAAAAGTGCTCGGACTCAACGCTTCGATTGAGGCTGCTCGAGCGGGTGACGTTGGACGAGGCTTCGCTGTAGTAGCTCAGGAAATTCGAACGATGGCAATCTCTAGCGCCACCTCTGCCAAAGATATTCGCAAAATCATCGCTGGTATTCAAGGCCTTGTCAGTAAGATGAATAGCGAGTTGGAAAAGGTAGGAGGAAATACTCAGGAAGTTTCTGCCGCTGTCGAGGAAATTGGCGCAACTATCGAAACCCTAGCGGAGTCTGCCCTGGAATTAGCAATTTTAGCTACTAAAATTTAGTGACAGAATTACAGATACCTGAGGTAGAGTTTAACTGAAGTCATAGAAAAGGAACCACAAAGAGAATGATCTTCGCAGTTCCTCATTAGCTTTTAAATTCTCCAATAGTTCCAGGTTTCACAATCCCTAATGTCCTCTCAACTGTTTTCGCCTTACCTGATCATTTAATTCTAAATCTATTCAATATCTAAGTTAACGACAATCTCTTTTTAAATGACTAGATTTTCTTGCGTGGCGTGTAGCTGGTATGCAATAATTGATGCGCTTTCTTTCCGTAGGGTTCGCCCAAATAATCTTTGTAGAGACTTATGATAGCCAGATTTTCGTGCGACTTACGCAAAGGCTTAGCGCGGTCTTCACGGTAAATAGCCGCAGCTCGCGCTGCAAGAATATCCATATTGCCATGGTGATAGGGTTGTCCACCGCCCCCGATACATCCACCCGGACAGGCCATAATCTCAATTACATCATAATTGATTTCCCCGGCTCGTATTTTCTCCAGCACAGTACGGGCATTCCCCAGGCCATGGATGACAGCAATCCGATAATCCCGTCCGGCTATCGGAATGACTGCCTCCTTGATCCCATCCATTCCCCGGAGAGCCTCAAACTCCACTTTCTCTAACGTTTCACCGGTGAGCACCTCGTAAGCCGTCCGCAGCGCTGCTTCAAGAACTCCGCCTGTTGCTCCAAAAATAATGGCGGCACCTGTCGATTCCCCCAAGGGATGGTCAAACTCCTTGTCTTTGAGATGATCAAAATGAATGCTGGCTTCCCGGATCATACGAGCTAGTTCGCGTGTGGTGATAACGATGTCCACATCTGCAGTTTCTGCACCTTGCGCTAGTTCTGGGCGGGCCGCTTCATATTTTTTGGCGACGCAGGGCATCACGGAAACAACGGTAATCGTTTTGGGATCAATCCCCAACGATTTTGCATAATAGCTTTTAATCAAGACCCCTAACATCTCATGGGGAGATTTGCAAGTTGACGGAATATCTAAGAGATCCGGAAATTGATGCTCGAAGAACTTGACCCAGGCGGGACAGCAACTTGTGAGTAGTGGCAGACGTCCGCCATGTTGAATGCGGTGAACAAGCTCAGTTGCCTCCTCCATAATCGTCAGGTCAGCCGCAAAATCCGTATCAAAGACGCGGTCAAAGCCCAGCCGTCGCAAAGCACCCACCATTTTGCCCGTGACGATCGTCCCCGGTTCTAAGCCAAATTCCTCTCCCAGAGCGACCCGTACAGCTGGCGCTGTTTGGACAACGACAAATTGGTTGGGATCGTTGAGGGCTTTCCAAACTTTATCGACTTGATCCAGTTCTGTTAAAGCACCGGTTGGGCATACCGCAATACATTGTCCACAGAACGTGCAAGAAGTCTCATGGAGAGGTAAATCGAAGGCCGTTTTAACGACCGTATTAAATCCACGCCCCACGGCAGAATAGACGCCCACTGTCTGTACCTCATTGCACATAGTTTCACAGCGGCGACAGCGAATACATTTATTAGGATCACGAACAATGGAAAAACTCGACTTGTCGATTTCAAACGTAGATTCTTCTCCTTCATAAGAAATATGGCGTACGCCTAATTCCGAGGCTAAGGATTGGAGGTCGCAGTCTTGGTTTTTAGCACAGGTCAGACAAGATTTAGGGTGATCCGAAAGGAGAAGTTCAACCATGGCTCGTCTGGCCTGGATGGCGCGTAGAGAATCAGTTTTGACGATCATGCCGCTCGCAACTGGGGTTGAACACGAGGAGGCCAGATTGCGGCGGCCTTCGACTTCGACCACACAGACTCGGCAAGAAGCGATGTTATTATTGTAATGCATTTCATTAAGTTTTAGATAACATAAGGTTGGAATGTCAATGTTTACGGTTTTGGCTGCATCCAGGATGGACATTCCCTCCGGCACTTTGAGGGATATGTCGTTGATGGTTAACTGTATATCCATATGGAATCCTCCTTCAGGGGTAGCTTAATGGCGGATGATGGCGCCAACGACGCGGCATTGCTCCATGCATGCCCCACATTTTAGGCAGCGTTCTTGGTCGATCACGTGGCGCTTTTTGGTTACGCCAGAGATGCAATTCATCGGGCATTTTTTGACGCAAAGGGTACACCCGACACACTTGTCGGTAATTTCATATTTGAGCAAGCTCTTACAAACACCGGCCGGACAGGTTTTGTCGACGATATGAGCCAGATATTCTTCCCTGAAATACTTTAAGGTGGAAAGGATGGGGTTGGGTGCACTTTGTCCGAGCCCGCAAAGGGCTGTGTCTTTGATGATATGGCACAGTTTTTCCATATTTTCCAAATCTTCCAACGTCCCTTTGCCTTCCGTGATCTTAGTCAGGATTTCATAAAGACGTTTGGTCCCCACTCGGCAGGCAGTGCAGCGGCCACAGGATTCGTCCATAGTAAATTCCTGGAAGTATTTAGCGATATTAACCATGCAATCGTCTTCATCCAAGACAATCAGACCACCAGAACCCATCATAGAACCAATGGCGGTTAACGACTCATAATCGATAGGGGAGTCTAAATATTTGGTCGGAATACAGCCGCCCGAAGGGCCTCCGGTTTGGGCCGCTTTGAACGTTTTCCGTTGCTTAATTCCTCCGCCAATCTCAAAGATGATTTGCCGGAGAGTTGTCCCCATGGGGACTTCCACAAGCCCTACGTTGTTAACTTTTCCAGCTAAAGCGAAGACTTTTGTGCCCTTGCTTTTTTCTGTACCTACTGCATTAAACCATTCGGCACCCTTTAAAATAATGGGCGGGATATTGGCCAACGTTTCCACATTGTTGACACAAGTTGGTTTACCCCACAGCCCCTTTTGGGCGGGGAACGGAGGTTTGACGGAAGGCTCTCCTCGGGCTCCTTCAATGGAATGGATCAGAGCCGTCTCTTCACCGCAAACAAAAGCTCCTGCTCCGTATTTAAGCTCAATGTCAAAACTGAAATCACTACCTAAAATGGCCTTTCCCAGTAACCCGTATTCTCGGGCTTGGGCGATGGCGATTAACAACCTGCGAATGGCTGCAGGGTATTCTGCTCGAACATAGATAAATCCCTCGGACGCTCCAATCGCAGAACCCGCGATGATCATCGCCTCTAAAACGCTGTGAGGATCACCTTCTAAGACAGAGCGATCCATAAAAGCACCCGGGTCTCCTTCGTCAGCATTGCAAATGATATAACGTTGGTCGGCCGGGCTTTTACGCGTGAATTCCCATTTTAGGCCCGTAGGGAAACCAGCGCCGCCGCGTCCCCGCAGCCCACTTTCTTTAATGACGTCAATGACGTCCAGAGGGGTCATACTAAAAAGAACTTTAGCTAAGGCTTGATAGCCGTCAGCGGCGATATATTCAAGAATGTTTTCTGGGGCAATATAACCGACGTTACGTAAAGCAATGCGCAGTTGACCATCATAAAAGGGGATATTAGTAGGAAACCGCTCTTTGGTAATCGGATCCATAAAGAGAAGGTGGTCTACCAGATTTCCTTGAATGAAGTGTTCTTCAACAATGGTTGTCACGTCATCCTCAGAAACCTCACAATAGGTTATATTATCAGGGTGAATCTCGATCATCGGCCCCTTTTCGCAAAAACCAAAACAACCGGGTTGAAAAACTTTAACTTGTTCAGATAATCCTACACGATTCAGTTCTTCTTCGAGACGTTCGGCGATTCCAGGGCTACCTGAAGAGTGACAACCAGGTCCCCCGCAGACCATAACGTGCCTTACTAAACCTCGGGCATTTTTAGTTGTCACAAGGTCAGTAACCCGTCGTGTTTCAATGAGTTTGAGGCTTTGAGCCTTTAATTCATTCAATGCCTCGGTATTTTTGAGTTTCATATGGCTTTTCCCTTCCTTCGGTGACGCTTCGTTAGTCGTGGTTCATAATTCGTGATTCGTAATTCGAAGTCAAGGTTCAAATATCGCGCTTCGCAGTTCGTACATCGCAGTTAAATTTCCGGGCGGTATTTTGCCAAAACCTCATTAATGTGCTGTGCTTCATTCATGCGTCCATGGACTTTACCGTCAACGATCATAACTGGGGCTAGCCCGCAAGCTCCCACGCAGCGTAGAGTTTCTAAGGTAAAGAGATTATCTGTCGTCGTTTCACCCGCTTTAATTTTGAGCTGATTTTCAAGTTCACCTTTTAATTTTTCTGCTCCTCGGACAAAACAGGCAGTGCCTGTACAAACGTTGACAACGTGTTCCCCCCTGGGAATCATCGTGAAAAACGAGTAGAAGGTCACAACCCCATAGACTGTGGCAGAAGGTATATCAAGTTTTTGGGCGATATGCCACTGAACATTATCAGGTAAGTATCCATATATTTCTTGAGCGTAATGCAAGACCCCAATCAGGTTTTCCTTTTTGTAGGTCAGGCTGTCAATATAGTCATCCAGCTTTTGGACAAATTTGTTAGGTGATGCAGTATCACACATAGAAATCCTCCTTTATTTCGAAAATAAGGTAGACTCCTCTTATCCCTCCCTTTTTTTTACAGTTTTGTTTTATGGTAAAATATTCACACCACGATGAGCAGAGCAGTATAACCCCGTCTCACTCCATGGATACTCCTCTACCTAAGTAAAGATTACCAGTATCTTACTGGACTGTCTATAGTATATTAATATCCTCTTAATGAATTTCCATTATGATAAATAATTCTGAAAACACTCTGAAAGTAATTGAGAGTACCCTGACAATAATTCATCAATTCTTCTTCCGACTGATAGTCACTTTTATTCAAAAAACAAAAAAAACCAGACCGTCCCAACGATCTGGAAAATAATTTCAGCTACCTATAAAGTGTCCCTACGTACCTTTTGCTAAAAACCAAAGTAACGAATACCCCTGAAGCGACGTCATGCACCCTCCTTTTTTATTGTGAAGTAAAACGAGCAGATAGAAACCATTCCAAGCCACCGCAACGGGTCTTCCTACTTCGTGAATATTTGATTTCCAATTTTTTTAATCTGTGGTCGTGACCATATGTATTTGTTTTTCGTCTTATCTGGATTAAAAAAGTAGACAGCCCCTCTTGAAGGATCTGATCCATTGGCCGCTTCTTGAGCAGCACGCAATGCCGATGCCGAAGGCGGTAAATTAATTTGACCGTCAGCCACGCTTGAAAATGCTTGAGGCTGATAGATGATATCTGAGATTGTTTTAGGGTATGCCGGATCTGCCATACGATTAATAATCACTGCAGCCACCGCAACTTGCCCTATGTAGGGTTCTCCACGTGCCTCTGCATTTACGCAGCGGGCTAAGATGTTTGTGTCAATGTTTTTATACCCAACTGCCTTTCCTGACGCGTTCGTGCTTTGCTCTGTTAAGCTCTTCAATTCCTTGATGGTTTGCGTATCAGCCATACCATTCACTCTTAGGCCGCGGTCCTTTTGAAAATTTTGTATTGCCGCCTCTGTTAGCGGCCCAAACTTTCCATCTATCGTTCCTACTCCATAACCTAACCGGACCAATTTTTTTTGTAATTCAATGACTTCAGAGCCTTTACTCCCCCTACCAGGCAAACTGTCACCTAAAGCCGCATACGCTATCCCGGACAGAGCAATGCTAGTGATCAGTCCGATGGCGATGACAACTCCCCAAGACTTAACGTGTAGTTTCATACTCTCACCTCACTCGTTTTATGCATCTTTAGTGTGGTGTGAATTCAGGAAAATTATCCATCATTCAAGGAAAAGCACTGTAAATACGCCTTGGGGAATTCTGAACGGGGAACCACAGATTACACAGATTACACAGATTAAGAACGATTCGATAGAAACACACAGACAAAGGATAAAGGGGATGGAGAATGTGGAACGGGAATCAAGGTTATAATGAATGCCAGTCGAAGTTACCTCACAACCCCGATTGGCATTCCATTTAATAATATTCTATTTATCAATGATTCCGCTGCAGAAACCACTTGTTATGCTATTAATATCACGTTTTATTGTCATCCTGAGTGAAGCGAAGGATCTTACTTAAGCCCTAGATCCTTCGCTCTCGCTCAGGATGACACAAAAATAATTGCAGTGACTTGATATTTTATAACGTTTTTGGGGTTTCTGCAGCGGAATCATCAATTAAAGTTAAATTACAAAGATTTGATGTTGTTATAGCTCTTTTCTTTAAAACAATGACATATTCTTACACATTCTGGACATCGGAAATACATGTAGGTTATACCGTCGTGAAAAGTATGAACCCCTTTCATCTCAGAATCGCTAATCTTAATTTTATTTTTACAATATTTGCACTCGATTTCATAAATAACTTCCATGATTTTCATTACTCCTATCGTTCAAAAGGATAGCAAAAGAGGTGGAAAAAGACGGAGTGAACTCGCTTACGCTAAAGCTGAACATCGAGACTTCGGTGGGGAATTCTACCCCCACCGAAGTAGAATAAGGAACACCCACTTAAAGAAGTGGAGTCTCGGAATTGAAAAAATAGGAATAGACAGACTGAGTAGACAAGTTAGACAGTTAAGACGGTTGAGATATTCAATTTTATCTGCATGTCTCAATAGCAGACTGTAAAATTTGCAATCCACTTTCCAGCTGGGCATCAGTTACAACCAAAGGGCACAAAAATCTTATGACATTTGCATAAATACCCGCACTTTCTATAACCAAGCCGTGTAAGACCGCGTAGGAAATAATATCCTCAACTAATTTGGGATTAGGATTTTTACTCTTTTTGTCGGTAACGAATTCAATGCCTATCATACAACCTATACCTCTTACGTCGCCGACCTCTTCATAGGTCTCTTTCCACAGGTTAAATCGCTCTGCACATTTTTGGGCAATCTCCAGAGAACGTTCACATAAGTTATCACGCTCGATAATTTCGATAACCTTTAAGGCAGACGCGCAGGCAAGAGCGTTTCCGCCGAAAGTACCTCCAATAATTCCGTTTCTAACACCGTCAATAATTTCAGCGCTGGCAGTAACGGCGCTAATTGGAATTCCGCCGGCCAGAGATTTGGCAGTTGTTATTATATCCGGAGCACAACCGGCCTCCGCCCAGTAGTTGGATACAAACATCTTGCCCGAACGGGCAAAACCTGTCTGAATTTCGTCGGCAATCATTAGGATACCGTTTTCATCACATATTTTTTTGATAGCCTTGACCCACTCCAAAGGTGCGGGAATAAAGCCACCCTCCCCTTGTACCGGCTCAACAACAATGGCAGCCACATAGTCTGCTGGTGAAGCTTCTTCAAATACTTTGTTAAATTTATCTACATAATAAGCGATCATTTCTTCTTCCGTATAGCTCTTTGGTCCTCGAAACAAATAGGGAAATTCTGCCCGGTATACCCCATCTGGAAATGGACCAATGCCGGAAGAATAAGCCTTTTTGGAAGTCATAGTAGAAGCAAGCAGGGTTCGGCCATGAAAAGCCCCCGAAAAAACGATAATATTAGGTCTCTTTGTATAGGACTTAGCGATTTTAACAGCGTTTTCAATCGCTTCCGCGCCGGAATTGACAAACATCGTCTTTCTTTTTTCACCTTGGACGGGTACAATTTGATTCATTTTTTCGGCAAGCTTAATATATCCTTCATGAGTCACGATGTTCATCATAGCATGAAAATATTTCTCAGACTGTTCTTTGACAACCTCTATTATTTCAGGATGGCTGTACCCTATATTCAGTACGCCTACTCCTCCAACCCAATCGAGAAAAATGTTACCATCCACATCTTCAAACATTGCGCCCTCTCCTCTGCTGATGACGCAGGGATAAGCACATTTTATGGCACCCGGGACAGCTTCCCCTCTCCTTTCTATGATTACTTTAGCCTTCGGGCCCGGCAACGGTGTCTTTATTTTCGGCAAAGCATCTCTTAGCATAATAAATTATCTCCTTATATATAAATTTTTTTATATAGCTTTCCTATAGATCTTTTTAATATCATCCAAACTAAAGACAACTGGATGATTATTGATACCGGCTGCAGAAACTTTCAGGCAATTTTTCGCCATCCAATCGACATCTTCCTGAGTAATCCCTTGCTCGCCCAGGGTTGTTACTAAATTAATTCTATGAAGCAGCTCCTTAATTTTCTGCACGCAGTCCTTTTCATTGTTGCCTCCTAAAAGTTTTGATATAACAGCAAATTTTTCAGGTGCCCCAAGGATTGACTCTTCAATAATAACCGGGGTAAGGGCTGCCAGCCCCTTGCCATGGACAAGATCTTTCAAACCGCTGGCAGGATGTTCCATTCCGTGGGGCGCTGTAACACCCGCGGTATTAATCACCATTCCGCCCAGCGTACTTGCCAAACACAGCTGCTCCCAACTGTCAAGATCTGACGGATCATCATACACCTTGCCAAGGCTTTGGGCACTGAGACGAATGCCTTCCAGAGCCTGAATACTCGTCAGCGGCTGCGCAACAGAAGACAAATAGCCCTCCATATTGTGACAAAGTGCATCAAAACCAACACAGGCCAACGTGGATTTGGGCAGGGTTGTCATGAGAAGCGGATCGATAATCGAACAGGCAGGTACAATGGCATTACTGCGCAGAGATTTTTTATCCATAGTTTCCGGATTTGTCATTACGGCAAAGCCGTTGCCTTCACTTCCTGTACCACAAGTGGTCGGTATGGCAATGACGGGCAGTGCTTTAGCGCTGAATTTCCGGCCAAAAATAAAGTCATTGATATCACCGCCATTAACGGTTTGAAAGGCAATACCTTTCGCTGCGTCGATACTGCTGCCTCCACCAACGCCGATTATTACGTCGCAAGCCTCCGAAGCTGCCAGTGCTGCCCCTTCATAAATTGTGATAATCGAAGGATTCGGGGTAACCTTATCGAATAAACAAAAGGAAACACCGTTTTCTTGCAGAAGTACCTCAATTTTATTCAAAAGGCCGGAGCGTTTGGTGCTGCTGCCGCCAGTGACGAGCAGGGCACGCTTGCCTAAAGCGGCTGCCTTTTCACCAATGATATCTGATTTACCGCGGCCGAACACGAGATTGACCGGCAAATAGTACTGAAATTCCAGCATTATTGAAACCTCCAAAAGTACGGAGAGAAAAGCTCAGCATCTCTCCCCATGCTATTTTCTATTTAACGTTTTTTGTGATACCTTCTTCAACCCCAACGTAATAATCTTTCGTCAAACCATAGTTCGTTAATAACTTCATTAGAGTTCCGTCATTCTTCATGTCACTCAGAGCCTTGTTGATTTCATTGAGAAAATCTTTATCAGCAAACCGGACTGCTGCGCCAATCTGACCGCTGGCCTCTGGTTGGTAAGGAGACAAAAGCTTTAGTTTTAGAGAGCTATCCTTCGATAGTGTATATCCTGCAACAATTCCGTCGGTAACAACAGCATCTACTTTGCCCAGATTAACCGCAGTCATAAGAGTTGCCTGATTATCATAAGCTTCCAGGTCACCAATCTTGCCGTCTTTCAACCACTGCTGTGCAGTTTCATAGAACGCGGTACCTGGCTGGGCGCCTATTTTCTTGCCCTTCAGATCATCTTTACTGGAAATGCTCGAGGCAGCCGGAATGACGACGGCTTCACCTTCCTGATACCACTTATCTGTAAAGGCCGCAACCTTCAAACGTTCGTCCTTAACATACATACCATCGACTACCATATCAACACTCTTATTGTTCAGCTCAACCAGCAGATTTGAAAAATCAATGACTTTCATTTGAATATCCGGAATACCTAGTCTTTTGCATAGTTCACGTAAGATGTCAATATCAACACCTTCCAGTTTTTTTGTGTTGACATCTTGATAGGAAAAAGGAGCATCGTTTGATGAACCAATGACTATATAGCCTTTGGTCTTGATTTCCTGCAGCATTTTAGACTCTTTGGAACCAGCGGCCGTTGGGCTGGTAGCGTCCGTTGCTTTTGAGTTCCCGCATCCCGTTAAGGTTGCAAACAGGAGCAGGGATATCAGGCCCAGAACAATGATTTTCGCTTTTTCCAGTCTTTTCATAAAATCTCCCTCTTTCTTAAAGTTTATTTATAGCTAGTACATTTTGTACTAGTTACCCCACTTGTTTTAGCTTGCGCTCGACAATTTTGCTAAGCTGTGAAAGCGGTATGCTGATAACCAAATAAAAAAGTGCCAGAATGGTGTATGCTTCCACCGTCATGAATGTCTGAGAGGCAAAAGTTTTTGTCCGCAGCAACAGTTCCTGTACAGAAATCATCGATAACAGAGAAGTGTC
The DNA here is from genome assembly GCA_031292055.1 of Desulfosporosinus sp. Lineage (GTDB taxonomy): Bacteria > Bacillota > Desulfitobacteriia > Desulfitobacteriales > Desulfitobacteriaceae > Desulfosporosinus. The sequence continues at coordinate 4,088 of JARLHV010000028.1, read as the reverse complement.
CTTAATCATCATAACCAGGTAGTTGCCAAATACCGGAACTGAATTCCGGATCGCCGGCGGGATAATGAACCGAAGCAATACCTGTCTTTCACTGAATCCAAGTGCCAGGCCGGCTTCACGTTGCCCATGATCAATGGCCATAATCGCAGCGCGAATGACTTCCGACATGTAACACCCATAATTTATGGCAAAACCTATAATTCCGCAGGTAGCAGGCTTGAATTGAATATTTGCGTCAATGCCAACTAATGAGACAACACTGTTCAGGAGCATGGGGATCACATAATAAATGTAAAAAAATTGCACGAGCAACGGCGTACCTCGGATTAGCTCAATAAAAAAACTTAATATCCGGTTGAGTACTTTATTCTTAGAAATCCTGCCGACGGCCAGCAGAAGCGCCACAACCAACGCTAAAGCAAAACCGATCAAAGTAATGTAAACTACAATTCCAATCCCGTCCCAAAGACTTGGCCCGAGTGTTACGAATGCTTTAGTAAAGTTTAGCTCCATAGTAATTCTCCTCCTGCTACAGCACTCTAGCCAGAAATGCCCGAGTTCTTTCATTTTTGGGGGTTGTAAAGATGGTTGCGGGAGTATCGGCCTCCACAATATAGCCACCATCCATAAAGATCACCCGATCCGCTACCTCTTTGGCAAATCCCATTTCGTGTGTAACCACGACCATAGTCATACCTTCGCTTGCCAGTTGTTTCATTACCTCCAGCACATCGCCTACCAGTTCAGGATCAAGTGCCGAAGTCGGTTCATCAAACAACAGCATTTCCGGCTGCATTGCCAGGGCCCTGGCAATGGCAACTCGTTGTTGCTGGCCACCGGACAAGGCAGCCGGATAAGCCTCTGCCTTGTTTTCCAGCCCTACTTTATGAAGTAGTTGCATAGCCTGATCCTTAGCTTCTTTTTTCGGTAGTTTGTTAAGCTTCATTGGCGCATACATCACGTTTTCCAAGACTGTTTTCAGCGGAAAAAGGTTAAATCTTTGAAATACCATGCCAACACGTTTTCTGTAATTTGTTACTTTTTTACCAAGCTTTGTAATATTCTCATCCTGATACAGGATTTCGCCGCCCGTGGGGTGCTCCAGCAGATTGATGCAACGAAGCAAGGTGCTTTTACCTGAACCTGACGGCCCAATAATTACAACCACTTCTCCTTTACTCACGGAGATATTGACATCCCGCAGAACTTCCAGATCCCCGAAAAATTTTGAAAGATTCTCGATTTCCAACATAGCCACAATTAACACCTCCTTTTTTATGCAAGGGGGTTCCTTACATCGTTTCTTACTCAACTTCGCTTAAACCAAAATAGGGCATTTCTGGTTTGAAATGCCCTTTACATCATTTCAAAACAGGAATGCCCCATTGCATCATTCTTTAGATAGGTAATTTTAAGTCGAAACGTTTCCTTATAATTTCTACGAGCACATCACAAGTTCCATCAACTCCAAGTAAACTGGAATCCAGCATTACATGCTTGAAGTCTTTATCAGACATTGAATAGCCGCAGTAGTGTCTGTGATAAGCTTCCCTAGCTTTATCTACAGCAGCAATCATTTTCTTCGCTTCGGCGGGTTGCATATTGAGTGACTCCACGCAATTACGAAGTCTTGCGGTGTAAGGTGCATAGATAAATATATTAATGATATCCGTACAATCTTTGAGAATATAATCTGAACACCGACCGACTATGATACAGGACTCTTTTTCCGCAAAATCAGTAATAATTTTACGCTGAACAACAAATATTTGATCCTGGATTTCGGTGGTGCCCATACCCAATGGGAAACTCATGTTGAAGAAGGCAGACTTGGCACTTTCCTCTTCATCACTTATGGTTGAAACCGGAAGATTCAGCTTCTTTGAGGTAAATTCCACGATTTCTCTGTCGTAATATTCGATGCCAAGCTTTTCACTGACTTTTCGAGCAATTGGACGACCTAGACTTCCAAACTGCCGTGCTATTGTAACCACATATTTTTGTCCCGTAGCAAATCCTCCTTTTGGTGAGAAATCATTATTTAATATTGTTTAAGATTATAGCACATATATATTAAATTCAAATGGCCTCATATTATAAACATTTCGTTATTTTTTGTATTTGCAGTACAATCCAAGAACGCTTCATTGAATACTTCGACAACAATACCTCCCCTCATAGATTTCTTTAATTTAAAAAGTAAATATGGTATACTCTAAAAAATCTATATAGGAGATAAAGGAGATAAGTGCTATGCGGACACAAGTAAAAACTTTATATGAGTCTGCAAGAACAAAATACAAGCTAGCCATCCATGGTGGGCAAAACGGATTAAACAATGCTACTTCCTGGGTATACGTTACCGAGGATATCCAAACCGTCTCCTTTTTAAAGGGTGGAGAACTGGTCATTACCACGGGTCTTTTTACTCAAAATAGCATTACTCTGTATAATTTCATCCAAACGATCGCTTTGCACAATTGCAGTGGCATCCTGATTAATGTAGGTAAGTATATTCTTGAGGAAGATATTACTCCAGAAATTATCGAATTTTGCAATATAAATAGATTTCCGCTCTTCACTATGCCTTGGGAGATACATTTAGTGGACATTTTGCAGGATTTCTGCAAACTCTTTTTATATGAGAACAATTGGGAAAATCAACTCAGTGCAACATTTCAGAACGCCATTAATCAGATGCCGGTACAGGCCAATACCCTCCGTACTCTAAATCAGTTTGGGTTCGAAACGATAGCGGATTACAGAGTTTTCATAATCCGCAATTTAGTAGATACAACAATAATTACTTCACCACTGAACAGCTACGGTCTGAAATATCATCTGTTCCAGTATGACAATGTGCAGATTCTTGTCTATAATACGGCGCAGAAACAGCTTTCTTTGGACGGGGTAATCAAACTAATTTGTTATTGTGACAGTATTATACTGGGTATTAGCGATACGGCACATTCCCTTGCTCAAATTAGTTTGAACTATAAACGTGCTCGTTTTTCTCTGGCTACTGCAGAATTCTGGAAGCGGCAATGTGTACTTTTTAATGATCTTGGACTCTTTCAGATATTTTTCAGCTTATCTGATCCAAGCTTGCTGGAAACGCTTTATCTGCAGCATCTGGGTAAATTAGAAAAATATGATCGTGATCACGATTCAGATTACATTAATACCCTTCATATTTACCTCTTATCAGATTGCAGCCTGCTCGATACTGCATCCCGGCTGCACACTCATCGAAATACTATCGTCTACCGCATCCGGAAAATTAAAGAAATCCTCAATATTGAGCTGGACGATTCTACGAAAAAATTCAATCTTCTGATGGCATTTTATATTAAAGAATATTTTTCTATGTTGTAACTTATTATTTGTAATATAGGTCCCTGCAAAAAGCTTTTTTGCAGGGACCTATATGCTAAGTGTTACATTGTCATAACCATAACTATCGGACGCACTACTATATTATATTTGAAATATGTTTGCTGATCATAACATTAGTTCATATGAGCTGAAGTCAGATCAGGAAGGATATAAGCATGGCTGGGAGGTAATTGCACATCCCGATGGGACAATGTTAAATTTAGGCGACAATAAGGAGTACTCTTACTTGTTTTGGGAGGGAATACTGGCTGATAATCGTTGGGATATGACAAAGGGATTTGTGGTAGCCGGCAAAGATACAAAAGATTTTCTCCAAGACAAGCTTTCTTTAATGGGTCTTACCCCGAAGGAATACAACGATTTTATAGTCTACTGGCTGCCTAAAATGCAGGACAATCCCTATAACTTGATTACTTTTGCTAACGAGGAGTATGAACAGAGGGTACATTTATCAATAGCTCCTAATCCCGACTCCGTACTCCGGGTGTTTATGGTTTATAAACCTATAACCGAGAAGATCGATATCCCTTCACAACAATTGACGACTTTTAATAGAACTGGATTTAGCGTTGTAGAGTGGGGCGGTTCAGAGGTTAGATAGTCCACCGTTCCTTAGTTTTGCTGTTATCCAGAATATTTTTCAGTTCGTCAATTTCTGCATCTGACAACTCTTCTTCTTCCAAGGTATTCAT
>JARLHV010000027.1 GCA_031292055.1 Desulfosporosinus sp. | reverse complement strand
GGCAGATATGTAGGTAGTAACATACGCATATGGGAAGCTACGTTTTCAAATCTGCAATACAATGGCTAACATATCCCAACCATTGCTGCTAATGACGATGCTTAATCGTAAACCATACCATTCTTTCCCTCGCCCCTAGTTACCATGGATACTAGGCAACCAGTTGGGCTTTTCCTCATGCAACCCACCCCGGAGTTACCCCCGACGCAGTTTCGGACGGGAATGTCCCTACTACTGGGACATCAGACTGTAGTCTGCACTAATCTTTCAAGAAGAAGCCGCTTCTTGTCGCACACCCATTATTAGCCTAATGGGTATATGGATTTTATGAAGTTTGCAAACGGAAAATGGTACGAAATATGCATTATAGGAAGTCAGATAAAAGGTGTCTTATTCTTGACTTAAGAAAATACGCTCTATTTATGCATTCGAGCGAGTATAAAAATAAAAATTCGTCCTATTATCGCGGAGAATAAAAAAATAAGTATTGGTTTTAATTGATTTATATTAGAGACTGGGCCATTGGAGGTAACCCAAAATATAGAAAAAACAATCGTTGAGACTATGATTCCTACTATAATTGCTCTTAGTTTGAATTTATAGTCATTCAAACTACGTGACCCCTTTCCTCTTTATCAATTTATTGTCATCTTTTTCAGCAACTGAAATTTTATCTTTAAACACTTTGCCAAGATAAACTAATTCCCATATTTGCTGAAATTCCTTCTTTCAGGCTACTTACCTCTTTTTGTTTCTTAAACCGATAATTGAGATTACGTTAAGTCTCCTCGTCCAAGAGCTTCAATTATTAATCCATGCAAAAGTCTCCTTGATTTTTGGTCGCCATTTGTCTTAACAAATTGAGCCATAATGTTCTTTATTATCTCCAAGGACAGCTCATCGTTTAACTCACCTTTAGTGGACTTTCGCAAAAGCTCTAGCTCTTCTGGAGGTAGCTCCATACCTTCAATCAAAGTTGCATAAACGTTGGTAAATATTCTTTTGCGTTCATCGTCACTTAATTTTTTCAAGCGTCTCCATGCTTCCAGATCCTGAGATTTAAAATCCGTTTCCATTACAAACCTTCCTTCTGTATTACAGTCTTAATGCGAACTTGGTCATATTAATTTCTTTTATCGGCACATCGAAATAATTCGCCAGCAATAAGCAATTTACCTTTATTTGGACATGAGTCCTATAAAGAACGTTATGTTAATTACCACATAAAAGGGGGGATTTAGGAGAAAATAATAGCCAACTTTAAAACTTCATTTCATCAATAACAAGGTTAATTTTTTTTAATTCTTTAGTATTTAAATCAATGGTATATATTTGATATTTCGGAGGGTTGTTCGGCCAATTGTAATCCTGCAGAAACATGATTTTATTCTGTTTATGAAAAAAAACGGGTCCTGATACATGTGACCGCAGTTTTGTCAGTTGTTCGGCCTCATAAGTTTTCAGATTCATTATGTAGAGTTCATACTCGTAAGTTGTATCTTTCGACGAATCGGATACAGCAGAAAAAGTAACGGATTGGTTGTCGGGTGATAGTGCAGCATAATAGATCCATGGTTTCCCAATGTTTTCTTTAGGCAAAATCTTATATAACGTTTCCTTTCCATCCACCGATGATACGTAAAGGGGTTGTTCATCATTTCCATATGTTACATATAGTAATCTTTGACCATCCGATGTAATTGATAAGCTGGACATGTCGTATCCTTTTTCGTAGGTAAGTCTTTTTAAGTTATTTCCATCAACACCAACGGAAAAAATGTCATATTCATGCGGTCTTTTACTTGCGATAGGTGAATAATTTTTAAAAATACCCGCCTTTAAAAAGTAAATGATATGATTGTTCGGCGAAAAAATAGCCTCCGTAATTAAATCTTCCTGTGGAGTCAACTGTTTCTGATTTCCTCCATCATGGTCCATAACAAAGAGAGATTGTTGCTTGTTTTCTTTATATTGGGGAGAAGTTATAAAAACATTTTTTTTACCATCAGTCGAAAATTTAGGCCGCAACAAAGAGTTACCTTTCATGCCAGTTAAGAACTTGACATCAGTTCCATCCACATTGGCTGTATACAATGAAGCTATCCCATTGTGATAGTATGAGAAAATAATTTGCTGGTCGTCCGGAGAGATATCGATAGAATCTGCTAATCCCTCCTTTTTAGTTTCAGTATGGATTAAACCTGAAGACGCACATAGTGCTCCGACCAAGAAAAACATAACTCCAGTAAATATTATTGTTACAAGTATTATTTTCTTTCTTTTACTGATAATAGTAACAACCTCCTCCATGTTCCAAGAATCCGTGCTCCTCTAACCTGAAAATTAACTAACATATCGACTTGTAGAAGTAATTAAACAACTAACCAAAAGGATATAATTAACAAAACAATATATAATATTTCAAAATAATGTCTTATAATTCCTTCTGTATATTCGAATTTTTGTTTCGCTTTACAAAGATTGTGCGACGCAAGGAAACTGTTAGAGATTAATGGAAAGTTCCGTTTCGTGAGGCGCCCCCTTAAAAACATTAGAAGTACCTTCTAGTGCTTACCATTTTTTTCTTAAGTCCAATAAGAGACACTATGACAAGTTGAGTTAAAGGCTTATTTCTCTATACTTGGTCAAATAAGGCTTAAGTGCCGATTTGCCTGTTTTCGTCCTCCTATTTCTTAGGTGTATTTTACCATTTTGATTTAATAGTTCGAACTCTTTTTTCTTCTACTTACTCTATTTTTCTATGGCATTTATTTTTAATTTTTCTTTAAAATATATGAAAGTCGACCTTACTTATCTTGGTTGGTACGCTAAACTCCCATTTAGCAAACTTCTAATTCTCCTACATACTATAACTTAGCGTTAGCTTTTTCCGACTTCGCAGTATAGACATAATGGCTACACCATTCCCCAACAATTCTCGGATGGAAGCACGACTCTCTGCGTACATTAGTACCCCTCAGTTTGGCAATCAGTTACGTTTTGTCAACCAACAATGAGGATACATCAGGACTTCACATCTATTTACGTCGAGACGGTTCTCTTACTCACCAAGTAATTCACTTCTCAATACTTCCACGTTTTTCTTTCATTCCCTTCCAAGATAACAAAAATAATCCAATAATACTACACCGCCAGTGAAAAAGTCTATACAAAAGGGTACCACTGAACTGCCCGCAGACAGAACCCGCTAGCAGGTCGCACACCCTCGCCAGTGCGGCATGGTCCGTCTAGCGACCCACCGTAGACCAAGCCAACGTTAAGCCTAAGCCGGTCAACTGCAACTCCGAATAAACAGTCCGAGTAACTTCTCGGTCTTGCCCCCGTCGGTCTTACCGTCGGTACGAGTGTCGCCCCCTGCGACAACCGTACCGATCCTGATCCCGTCGGTCTAAGACATGCATGAAGGGTGGGCCCCCCCTCCCCGTAACCCCCGTATCCGTTCCATCCATCGTCGGAACCCCGGCGGCGGACCGACGAAGGAGGGAACTTCGCCGGAACGATCCTGTCCAGGTTCACCGGCGTATATCTCTGACGAAGGAGGAATTCACGGACGAATTAACGAGCGCCTGCTTAGGCACGTAGGCCTCGCTCAGGCCTTAGTACAGTTTTCGGCCGAGCGGGAAGATCATGACGTAGGAGGGAACGCACAGCTCGAAGCTAGAACCCGCGCTCATGATTGGTACCCGCAATACCACTCCGAAACTAACCCCACCATCTCCACATGGTGGGGTTAGGGTTCTTGCTTCATTGCCTGGCCCGGTATGCTTTAGCATGGGGGGATAGGGCGGGCCTGCTCTCATCCGCTCATGACCGACGAAGGAGGGAATTAGCGGTCCCCGGCCCCGGTAACTCTTGAGCTAACGTAAGTAGCGATGAGTTACCGGACGGCCCGCAGGACGAACTACGCAGGCAGGCCGCGCTTTCCCTTCCGCGCGGCCTGATTCGTCCTGCGTACGCTCCATACCCGCTCCCGAGCATGACAGTATAGGTAATGCCTGTAGGATTAAGTCCCGCAGGACCGAGGGCTTGCCCGAGTCCGGAAGGGATTCGGCATGCTCATTCAATATAGTTAGCTAATCAGGTATAGGGTGAGTAGCACCACCTAGTATACTTGCAATATTACCCATACCGCTATGTATCTTCATATCCCGTATAACAATACTCCCTACGCTTTACAGTATATGCAGATCTGCATGATCCTTAAATTATTCGATAATTCGAGCTTTGACCCTCCTACCGCGCGCCAAGCAAAGGCTAGTTCCCTGAGAACCCCGGGGAGCTGCCCGGACTTCTGAGCGCGGTAGCGGGTTCGCAGCTTTTTTATCACTCATTGCTTGGCGAAAAAAAGCTGCGGGGTCTAGCGACCGCGAATTCCCTCATGCTTCGGCCATACGCTTTGATCGCGGTTATGCTGTCCACGGAAGTGGGTCCCGGTGCTGCCGCTCGGCTATCACTCCTCGTTGCACTCGGGCTGATACCCAAGCTGAGGGCGCGGATATGCTACCGAGGAGGTCCCCCACCCGAAACGGCGAGCATAGCGCGGTTAGCTGACCGAGGCTACGAGGCCAGATCCACCGCGCGGAAGAAGATCCAGGACCCGCAAATGTGCATAGTGAACGGAGGCTCAACGAGGTTACGAGGGGAGACTTCGGGAGCGGAGAAACCGCGTATGACCGAAGTATGAGGGAATTCGCAGTCACCTGTAGCAGCTATTTTTTCGCGAAGTAAATAGCTGCGGGCCCATAACCGCGCGCCTAGCTTAAGTTAGCTCCCCGTCTAGGGGAGATCCACTTAAGCGGCACCTACTTTTAACCCAATCGACAAGATGGGTGAGGGCGTGGAGAGCCCGCTGCCAATCATGCAAGCAGCGGGCACCAAATAGTGCAAATATGCCATACTGCCTATACTAGCTATAGAACGTATAGCAGTAATACCCATGCAGCGTTATAATATGCGTGCCTATACGTGAGCCATCGCCCTATGACTATGACTAATACGATAAGTACGAGGATGAAAGATACCCGGGCCTAGCCCGGGTATTCGTGCTTTGACAGGATAAGTAAGCGGAGGACGACCGGCTCGTGAGCGCAGCGAGTGTGCTCTTGATCCGGCTGGCCTGAGTGACCAGGACAAACCAGGAACCGAGCGCGGGCAATCCTGGACGGAAAAGGCCACCGAGCGAGCGGGAGCTGCCCAGCTAGGGCAGATCACGCGAGCGGCAGAGCCAGAATGAGAGTGACCAAGCGGAGCGGGTACAGCGAAGTATGAGCGGTTCCCGCGGAGCGGGCCTCAGCTGCTATGGCGACAAAAAAAGCGGCTTTGAAGCGGTCGCTCGATAAGATAATTTATTTTATCGGATTTAATGATTTTCTGGTTATTGAATGTATTGATTCAATGGCAATTAATAGTTTATTGGAGCAGCTGGTCCAGTCCTGCTCGGCTTCTGACAAGTTGTTCTTATTCTTACAGATTCTTTTAATATTTTTTATGACTTATAGGCTTCGATCTTCTCACTGACAAGCCTCAGCCGGCCATCTTTTACTGACCAAACCGATTCAGCCAAGGCAACTGTATTGGCATGGGCAATGAACGAAATACGTTGCATTCCATGAAGTTCCAGAGTACCATCACCGTCATCGTCATCAGGATCTAGGCTGACAAATACATCATTCATAACCTCATCATCAACAAACGACTGGTCTTTAAGAAATACCCCTGCTTTATTATAAATGCCTGTGTCAATATACAAAGGAACAGCTGCCCCATCGTGAAAATCAACGATGGAATTAACCCCGGTATTTTTATCGATAATCTTCATCTTAAACCCGGGAAGGCATACTATATTCAGATCCAAGCCTCTGTTCAGCTCTTCCTGAGATACCACAGATACTATCTTTTTATTTTCATAGGCCAGCAGGGCACAAAGAACAATACCGCCGCTGCCACCGGTTTCAACGGAAACCAGGATCTCGTTTTTCTTTGCGGCAGTGAAACTCCCGATACTGAAGCGCGGCAACATGACCCCAAAATCTTGAGGCAGTAAAAAATCAGCAAACTTCCCGGTAATCCCATCCCTGACAACCACCGCCAAATTACGGGTTTGATAGCCAAACGGGGCACTCGTATCTTCGTTTTCGCCAACCAGCAGCACATCGTCAGCCGCACCGTCTCCATCGGCGTCAATTCTGGTGCTGTCATATACATATCTAGTCTTTCCGTTTTCCGGATCATCCTGAGTGAACGTACTACCTGGAACAAAATCCGGAGAATACTGGTGTGTTGTATGTGCCGCAGTTATTTCCGAAACAATAGGATCCGGATTTTCACCGGAGGAAGTATTACCGGCGGTGGAATTCTTTTCGTTGGCTGTTGAATTAAGGTCGTCGCTGGTCTTAAGACCGGTGTCTGTTTTATTGCCGTCCGCAGTATCCTTCTGCCTATTGTTTGTAGGACCGGTTACCTTGACAGCGTCTGTGTCAAAAATCTTATGATAATTGAAGGCTACGATTATCCCGGCTGCACAAATAATCATTACTGTGATGATGATAACGCCAGGTGACCTGTTAAAAATATTTCTAGTCTGCATTGGCTGCAATTCTCGGCTTCGCATTTATTGCACTGATATGTGATGGCCGACCCCTTCCATTAATAATTCTTGAAATTGCTATGGATAATGGCAAGCCTGCGCTTCCAATCCTTCAACCTAATATTATGCTCAAACACCATTAATAGATAATATCCGGTATTTGATTAACATAATCCGGAATGTTATCCAAAATATCTTGTATGCAAGTAGCATTATCTAACATTTTCATAGTATCTTTATGTGGATTAGCATATATCCCTGGCCAGAAAAACTCATTATAATTCTCTCGATTGGGAAACGCAAGTATTGGTTTATCAAGAGAAAACCGCGCGTTTTTACCATTTGTATTTCCTCTGGCATCTACTTTAATCCAATGATTATCAACGTAAATCGCATTAAAACAATGAACACAATATCCAAGAGAATCGTCATCTGCCAGCGTTATATGTTGAAAACACATTCCTGTTGGTATCCCTTGAGTCCTTAATAAAGCCGCAAGTAAATTGGCTTTAGCATGGCAAATTCCAGTTTGATACTTAAGAACATCCGAAGCTTTTGCTGCAATTATTTTCGCTTCTATATCAAATGAATGAGGTATTTCATCTCTCACATATTCAAATGCGATCTTAGCTTTTTCAATATCTGTATTCATTTGATTAAAAAGCTGTTTTGCTTTTTCTATAATTAAAGGTGCGGAAAAATCTATATAGTTATGTTCCTGTAAAAATACCGCAAAATCCATTTTTTTCTCCTCTTGATATATAGAATGTGGATAACTGGATGCTGATCCGCTTACAATAAATTGAATTTGGGTCCTTTAAATAAGGTTGCGTTAGGTATACTATTCAGAGCGGTATAAGCTCAATAATCTTTTGGTTTCAGATTCGTTGTTTTACCAGACTAAAGATAATTGCAGCTACTTGTTTTCGATTGGCTCTAGAACAAATCGCCGTAATTATCTTTAGCTCTCTTTTACTTCTTATCATCTCAGATTTTAGGTATACGCTGTTATATGATGCTGAACGCCCCGCGAAGCCGAGTCAGCCACGAACGGCCGACTCTATAAATAATATTCCTCAGATCATTCCAATAAGATATTAAGCATCTTCTGTGTATTATTTAGAAAAGAATGCATGACTTGATAATGTTCTGTGTCTCGATAGTTCACCTGTTCGAATCCTTCATTTATTTGGTATATCTGCGCATTGGGATATGCCATTATAATTGGAGAATGGGTCGCGATAATAAACTGAGACCCCAACTAATTCATGCATTCTTGTGAGCATAGACATTTGCCGTGAGGGTGATAGAGCTGCCTCAGGTTCATCCAGAATGTATATACTTCTACCGCTGAATTTATTAAGAAATACTGCAAAAAATGATTATCCGTGTGATTGTTCATGTAATGAACGACCACCATAAGAATTTATTAATGGCGGTCCAAAGGACATTTCCGAATCCAATTCATCTATATTTGTGGCAAAATTATAGAAACTTTCTGCTCTAAAGAAAAATCCATCTTGTAGTCTTTTTGTTCCTTTAACAACTTTTATATATTGATTCAAGTCCGAATGAGTAGCTCTGGAAGAAAAGTTGAAATTTCTAGTCCCTCCTTCAGCATTAAATCCAAAGTTTACCGCAATAGATTCCAGGATAGTTGACTTTCCTGAACCATTTTCTCCGACTATGAATGTTACTTTCGGATGAAAAGATAATGTATCTAAATTCTTTATCGCAGGTAAATTAAAAGGATATTCAGAAAATGATGGAACCTTGTTTCTTCCAACACCTGGAGCAAAGAATCTTGAGACAAAATCGTAATTATCAGAATTAGAAATGCTGGTTAAATAATTTCTTTCGCATCACTTTTTTCCAAGATCTCAAATTTTGGATTTAGCTCCTTTACAATTTCTTCGTCTTGAACTTCAAGTAAATACAAGTTTCCATTTGGAGTTGAAAATTGACCAACATAACTTGGGTTAATATCAAATGCTTCATCTAAGAATTTTCGGTTTTCAGTCTGCACAATGAATCTGGCAGGAAAATCTAATTCTATCCACGAATCCGCTCTTTTGTTGGCTTTTAATAAACCACTTTTTGTACTAAATATAGCATCTTCATTCTCTTTTAATATTTTTTCCTCCCATAATATGTGTGCACTTGCCAATGTAGCGTGTCCACAGAGAGAAACTTCCGTCTTTGGAGTAAACCAACGTAGATCAAACACCTTATTATCTCGAAATAAAAAAGCTGTTTCGGATAAATTCATTTCATCGGCCAAACTTTGCATCCAAGAATCGGGTTTTACATTATCTAGTATACATACAGTCGCTGGGTTACCTTGAAATGCTTCATTAGCAAAAGCATCAACTTGGAATATTTTCATTTTAACCAATTCCTTTCTGGGAAAGATTAGCCTAAAAGCCATATTGCGCATAACGCCCGAGGGTTTGCAACGCGTCCTAACCGTTTTCATCTTTGCAAAGTGTTGCAAACCCTCTGTGGTTATCCGATACCGTGGCAAAGCAAATCATGAGTTCAATCTATACGTTCTTCTGAGTATTGGTTTCGAAGTATTTGAAGAGAATGATCAATAACTCACAAACCATTTTCCATAATACTGAGAGAATAATAAAAGTAACAACTCCACCTATGACTCCCAAAGGTACGTTATTTACATCTTGGAAAGTAGACACAGGCTGTCCATTAAGAGAAGTTTCTATCTGAGTGGAATAGGTACTGTATAAGTAAATGAAATTACCCATATAAAAGGATGGAATAATTAATGGTAGTAAACCCAGATAGAAAATAATTGTAATCGCTCGAAATGCTGAAATTTTCCCAAAGATAAAGACGTTTCTCACTAGATATCCCCTCTCTATTAAATACTACCGATATACCATTTATCGGCAGTATCTATATATGGATGGATGGCGCGGCAATTAACACCTGGCAACCCTTCAGCCATCTTTAAAATTATATTATACCAACGTTTCATAATATCCTTTAACACCTATTCCAATAAAAACACTGTTATTCTCATTCCTTGCTGCTTTTTGCAAGGGCAAAGCAATCAGATTCCCCAAACCGCCCCTTGGCATTGTATCCTGATTAGGAAAAAACCGGTCATACGATTTAAAGGTAATCTCATGCCTTTTGTTCATGGCGTAGGTAAGTAGTGCGCTTCCGAGTTTTCTTGCCAACGTCGCGGCTATAGGGCTTTCAAAGAAAATCCAGGCATGGGCTCCATTTCACATTAATCTTGCAGTTTAAGTCCAATCTGTTTAAACAATTTTCCTATAATATACCATAATTTAGATTTTGTAGTCTTGTTGTCAATTTTACCAAGACGATTCCTCCAATAATAAAAAGGCCCACCTTGGTACGCATTGTTAAGAAGCGTGGTGGGATCTGTTACATGCAGGGAAATCGTTCTTTTCTCTCAGAGTGATTCTTCTCTTCAAGCAACGGGGGCCTTTTCCGACCCGAACGCTAGGTCAGACGAAAGTAGGGCTAATTATTTTGATCGTCAACTCTACCTTAATACATTCTACACATCCGGTATCTTTAGTTACCTCAATCACTCTGCAGGTTATCACTGTTTCATTGCCGATTAGCGGGCTAACTCCTTGTGCATAATAACGTGGTAAGTAGCCAAGTAATGTGCCTGCCCTATTAGTTATTTTAATCGCATATTCATCCTGCTTATTTTCCGGTTCTAGAATCAACCTTAATTCTTCATTTAATTTTACATCATGAGATTTATTGCAATCTGCGCCCTCACAACCAAGGTAATATCTTGAACCAGCCAAGAAAAATTGCCTTACAATTTTTCCCGACTCAAAATCAAAAACAGGGTCAATAAACTCAAGATTATCGATAGGTAACCTAGCGCCACTTCTCTTGAGGAGCTTATAGGCATCGTACTCAGCTAAACCGTATTTATTAAGAATGGCTTCAATGCCCTTTCTCTTTGGATCTGGTAATCTACTCGCGAAAACAGGAAATAGCTTGTCGCTTTTATATAACTTATCAATTTCCGGAAAAGCAATGAGCAATTCAAATC
>JARLHV010000026.1 GCA_031292055.1 Desulfosporosinus sp. | reverse complement strand
GTGGCTTCCTTTTTTGTAATCTACCATAGCAGCTGTCACCCCTTTAATATAGTTTAACAGACTGCTACTACTTGCTCCACGCTAGAAGCTGTCCCGACTGGAAGTCGGGGGTATTAAACCAGGCGCATTGAAAATAAAATAATGGAAGGATTGATTTTATGCCATTACCACGAGAAGAAGGCAAATATTCTTACGCCGACTATCTCACTTGGCCAGAAGGTGAAAGATGGGAGATCTTTGACGGTATAGCTTATATGCAAGCTACACCATCTCCGATTCACCAAGAGATATCTGGTGGTCTTTTTGCACAATTTCATAATTACCTTTCAGGTAAGCCCTGCAAAGTCTATCCGGCACCATTCTGTGTAAGGTTAATAAAGGATGACAAAAAGAAAGATGAAGATATTAAAAAAGTTGTTGAGCCGGATATTACCATAGTGTGTGACAAATCCAAAATCGATGAAAAGGGCTATAATGGTGCCCCTGATATGATAGTTGAAATCCTGTCACCATCCTCGATTAAAATGGACAGGTTTATTAAATTTAATTGTTATGAAAAAGCAGGTGTTAAAGAATATTGGCTTGTTGAGCCCGAAGGAAAGCTTGTCAGTGTCTTTGTACTCCAAGCAGACCAAAGATATGGCCGTCCAGAAATATATACAGAGGATGACAAGATAAACGTATCTATTTTTTCTGATCTAATTGTTGATCTAAAGCCAGTCTTTGAGGTTATTTAGCCTAGCCAAGGGGACGGTTAATTCGAGGGGCTGATAACAAATTGCATCCGAATAGCTGTTTGCAAAGGCTGACCTGTCTGGAGCTTCAATCCTCCTTTGATATACAAATAGTACTTACTTGCCAAATTGTAGCCTTTCACAGGAGGGTTTACTAAGACAAATTGGCTATCGTTCCCAAGCTCAGCTGTGATGTTAACCAGATTGCCACTTGAATCTGTAACATTGATGTAGTCGCTCAGAGTCTGCTTCGTTAAGGTTGGGTCCAAGCTGGAGCTGAACTTAATGGTCCAGACTTTATCGGGTGCTACGTTTACTTTTGTTGGTATGTCGATTAAATCCGATTGAGCCATGGGGTTCCAGTGAAAGTAGCTGGTGGCACTTGAGGCATCACTGAATACGGGCTGAGCCGGATATAAGAGCTGAGCCTGCACGCTTACAGTCATAAATACATCTAAATCAGTGGTACCACTTTGATTTGTTGACAGGTCGGAATTGATGTACACCAATGTTTGACCATTGTCATCGGTTATTGCGACATAAGTGATGGAGCGTATAGTGCTAGATCTATACACTGATCTATACACTGGAGTTGATGAGACAAAGAGCTTGCCACTGGAGTCGGTAAAGTAGGCATTGACAGAAGGAGTGCTCTGACCGATTGCCGTCATTGTGAACTTAATGTATTGTCCACTCACCGCTGTAGAGGAAGACCCATCCGCAGGCAATAGAGTAGCGCTCACAGGCACCAAGCCTCGAGTCACCGAATCAGGCGTGGAGAAATTGAGACAGTCTGGATCGCCGGGGGGATATATTGGGCTGAGTACCAGTGTTCCAGGCGCTCCCCATTCAACACTCCCTACACTGGATTGAACGGGTTGCCCGTTATTGCTAAAGGGAGTTCTTATTACAACGTTAAATAAACTTCGTGAAATAGCACTTGCCGTAAAGGACGCTTTAACATTTCCACTCGCATCCACTGGTACAGTGTAAGCTGCTTTGAAGATATCGTTACCGATAATCACAGGAGACCTCAAGGCAGTAGCCTCCAAGATGACCTCATTAGAATCTTTTGCTGTGATATTGTCCGAAGAGCTTACCAGATACGTGACGCTGGGACAAGCAGGGTTTAAACCTACGTTAAGCGACACTGTGATCGCGCTATTCAGAAGTCCAACTGCTGGCGTATCCTTTGTCCCTGTTCCAACTTTTTGACCAGTAATAGTTATCCCGCTTGTTAGTGCACTCGTTTCCGGTACTGGTGTTTCATGCTCTAATAGCTCTGGTTCACCTGTAGCAGCACTTATCAATCTCGTAGCTTCAGCAGCAACATAGTGGTTAGTCTTATTACCTATATCCCCGTTCGCAGCCAAAGTAGGTATTGCACTTGAAACAGTTAGTAGAGCCGATACAAGTGCTGAAGATAGCATTATCTTGCACAACTTTAGACCCATTGATTGTATCCTCCTCTTTCTTTGTAAACTCTCCTGCCGGGCAGCTCTCTTTATGCCGACCCGCTATAGTTAATCTGGTGAATAAATATCCAACCAAAACTGACATTTCTTCAAAGTATTTAAATGACATCTCATATTAATTATACACTACTTTCCAGATGATCCTAATATTATATATCTTCTTATATTACGGTCTCGCGAGCGATTTTGATTATATTACAATAAGTCCGGGCTATTATAATTACAAAGAAGCTTCAGTTTGACGAATCGTCAAGCTGAAGCTCTTCTTAACTATCAATTAATTTATGGCCGCTCTTAGCTTCACTTTCTGTTATGGAAAAATGTAGAAGCAGCTACCAAATAAATACGACATCTTGCCTACTTCATCATTCCTACCGCTAGAGTCCCTCTCTTACCCTTCGTCAAATTCTTTTGGGTTTGGGTCAGGGGTTGACCTGCTTTAACCAAGGCTGTTAAGACACCGCATTGAGACGTATCACCAACCAGCACAAATCCTTTTAGAACATCCCCTTGCCAAATCAGATTGCGATATATCGGCAAACCCCCGAGCATTTTTAGGTTTTCAGTTTGACTCCAATCTTCATGAGCCTCTTTCTTCAGAAGCTTTGTGATCCCAGCAGACATGGCCGAAAGACCAAAAAAATCCACGGAATTTAAACCAAGAGATCCGAGATAAACCTCTTGTCTTCCGTACATATTAGCTCCAGCAATTCTGCCTTGAGTTGTAGCGTTTGGCCAAGTGGCATTCACTGTGAACTTCTGGCGAACAAAGTCCCAAGTCTCAGTAATATCCCCTGCCGCGTATATATTGGAGATATTTGTCTCTAGATAAGAGTCTACCTGAAGACCTAGTCCAATATTGAAGCCAAAACCTCGTAATTTCTCGCTATTGGGACGAACTCCTTTGCCAACTATCACTAAATCAGCATCAAGTTCTGTTTCAGGTGCGATCAGAACACCCTGAACATGGTTTTGACCGGTGATAGCTTGAGCCTCAGTCTCCAGAAGGAATCTAAGCCCATTGGCTCTCAAATGCTCTTGGATTATGTCAGCTGCTTTGGCATCAAGCATTTGGGAGAGGATCTGACCGGAAGAGACCAAAACAGTGACCTCAAGTCCGCGTTTTCTCAAGGCATAAGCGCTCTTCAGGCTGACCAAACCTCCGCCAATGACGATTGCCTTTCTCGCTCCCTGTTCTAAGATGTTGTTAATGGCTAAAGCATCCCTCATCGTGCGCAGAGTAAAAACTTCGGGGAGATCGTCACCTAGGATTGAGAGTTTATTCGCTAAAGCCCCCATAGCAAGTAAAAGTTTGCTATAGTGCCACTCCCGTCCATCGGCACTACGAACGATCTGATGTGCAGAATCGATCTCAGTGACCTCGGCTCCATATACTACCGTTAGATTCAGTCTTGCGGCGAAATCTACGTCACGTAGGTAAAGTTGAGAGGCGGGGATTTCCCCGGCTAAAAAATAAGTAATAAGACAACGAGAATAACTTGGTTCTTGTTCTGCTGTCAGGACGATGATTTCTGACTTTGTATCATGCCTTCGGATTTCTTCGATCGCAAACAACCCTGCTGCACTATTTCCAACAATGATATAGCTCATAATGTCTTCCTTCCCTTAGCTAGGAAGTCCGAGTTTCTTTCGTTTGGCTCGGATGTCCTCAAGAAGTCCTTCCGCTGCTTTCTTGGCATCTGTTTCGATATAGAATTTCCCCCCGATAACGTCACTTAGCCCTTGGGTAAGCAACTTAGTTACCGCTTTACTCCCGAGCACAGGCGGTACAACGCCAAGGTGAGTGGTGATCCCCATAGTCACAGCCCAGGTTCCGATACTTAAGGCTTTATCATGCTGTAGTTCTGGAGCACTCGCTGCCACGGGCAATAACGCCGAATCGACATTCAAATACTCAGCAATAGCGGTGACTAAATCACCAATCCTTGAATTATCCACACAGCTTCCCATATGCAGTACGGGTGGAAGTGGAGCGCCAAGACCTGCAGCCTGCCCAATTGCGGTCAAGACGGCTTTCAAACTCTCTCCTGCATAGGCTTCCGTTCCCTCTGAATTCATGAGACCTGCCTTAGCCAACGCGTGAGCGGAACATCCTGTGGCAACCACTAAGACATTATTTTTAAGAAGCTCTTTCACTAATTCCACATGCAGGAGATCCTGAGTTACTTGGACATTATTGCAACCCACCGTTGCCACAACCCCTAGGATATTGCCGTTGACGATATTATCAACGAGTGGCTTCAGGGGTTGGACAGGGTCCACGGTTGATAGTGCTCCGATGATAGCTTCGACACTAAATCCCGCCATTATTTTACGTTTATAATTGGGGATTTTAACTTTATGGGGGTTCCTTCGCCCATAAGCGGTGATCGACATTCGTACAATTTCTTGAGCCGCTTCATCCGCGTTTTCTAAAGTAAATGGAACGTGGGTTGCCCCTGGCATTTTAACAATCGGCATTGTCGTAATAATCTCCGTATGATAACAAGAAGCCACTTGAGTCAAAGAAGGCATGATACATTGTACGTCGACGACCATGGCATCGATAGCACCAGTAACAATGGCTATTTCTTGAGCCAAAAAATTAGTAACCAGTGGGATTCCTTTGCGCATTAAGACTTCATTCCCTGAACAGCAAATCCCAGAGACTAAAATTCCTTGGGCTCCGGCCAAACGGGCCTCATCTTGGAGTTTATCAGCCCAATAAACAATCTTCTCAGAAAGTAAGGGGACATGCCCATGGACTATTAAATTAACATAGTCTTCCTTTAGTACTCCCAAATTGGCTTCTGTCACCACAGGAGCGGGTGTCCCAAAAAGAATATCTTGCATATCTGTCGCCAGTTTTAAGCCGGAATAGCCGTCCACAAGCCCTTGTTTAGCGGTGGCCAGGACTAGGTTCACGGGATCGGCATCCATGCCCATCGTTACCTGATGCATTGCTTCCCGGATTTCTCGATCGGGATTACGCGGGACGATTCCAAGGCTCTCCCAAACGGCAATTCGTTCTTTGGGTGCATTAGCCATTAACCATTGGACAGGTTTCTTCCCGTGGTTGGCTATATCAGCATAGGCAACTTCGACAACTTCCAAGGCAAGATCCTCTTTGCTTTTGCCAACGATTTCCAAACCTAATCGCTTAGCCACCTGTTGCAATTTATTTTCGTCAGCGATAGAGTAATTAATCTCCCCCTTGGCCGCCAACTCCAAAGCTTCAACAACTTCATAAGCATGATCGACATGAGCTGCAGCTCCGGCGGCCACGTGCATAAGCAAATTGCGGGTTACGATAACATCCGCACTCGCACCGCAAATCCCTGTTTTTGGCCCGTTGCCAAAGGGATCAATCCGACAGGGTCCTTGGAGACAATGTCGACAACAGACTCCTAAGCTGCCAAAACCACATTGGGGCTGTTGGGCTTCATGACGATCCCATACAGTTTCTACTCCATCTAAAGCCGCTTTAGGTAACAATTCCAACACAGCAGGATCTATCGATTTTTGAGATTCCATTTTAGTTAACTCCCTTCATTTGGTCTAAGAAGGTTTGCCGTCCACTGTGGGCAAACTCTCGAACCTCAACGAATTCCAAAGCTTTTGTCGGACAGGCTGCTACACAAGCCGGATCATAGTCTAAGTCCTGACACCGGTCACACTTGGCAACTCTGTGGGTGTCAGGAAGCTCCGCGATAACCCCAAACGGACAGACCATCACGCACATCAGGCACCCAACGCATTTATGTTCATCGACTTGAATCAGCCCAGTCGCCCGATCAAACTGCATAGCGCCACTCATACAAGCATGAACACAAGGAGAATCTAAACATTGTCGACATTGTAATGGGAAATTAAGCCCTCCGCTAGACTCCACAAAAACCCGTTTTTGTGGTGGCATGGGTTCATTAATTGCCTCGAACAAGGTTTTGCTGGTCGAATGGGCAACCGCACAAGCCAGCTCGCAACTTTTACAACCTAAGCAATATTCGCTTCTAACCAGAATCTGTCTCAAACTTTATCCCTCCCTGAAACTTCTTCTATAAATAAGTTCCACCTGATTCTCTTCATCTATCTTCGTCAGCTGCTGTATTAACCATTGTGTTCGGATGATGAAGTTATACAGTATAAATTGGAACTTATACATCACTCTCAGTAATAATTTGGTTTTAAGCTTCCATAAATAAAGATCCCTTCCTTCTGCGGTGCTCAAAGCGCAAAAATTTATAAAAACGCCCCATAGGGCATGTAATCCCTTTGGATAAATAAGATAACACTTCACTTCAGGGCATAGGGAAGTGAGGGGCGTAGTTAAATACTGTCCGCATATAAGAATATGCCATTTGCTAATTTTAAGTACAAATAGTATAGCTTTTTGTTACCGAAGAGTGTCATTCATAATTTTGAACTTGAAGATTACGAATGACAATTCCACTGGAAATAGTATGAAGCGTTGAATGTTTTAATTCACCTCTTTTCATACACGTGTAGTAACACATCTAAGTCTTACTCTATTCCAACTATACTTTATTGCCTTTTTGAGTACTACCTACTGATGACGAAACCCCTTTAAATGACTATGAAAATACCCATATAAAATACCCCGGTAACATTCAAGTAGAATGCTTCCGGGGTAATAACCTAAATCGCCCAGACATTTAATCATAATCAATTAAAAAGTAACCCGAAAAACGACTTGATCATCCCCATTGTAAACTTCTATATTCCCATTGTATTTATCTATCATTTTTTTGACATTGTAGAGCCCCAGACCGCGCTTTCTATAAACAATATTTCGCTTAGCGAAAAAATATAACGATAACTCCAGACTAGCAATACTAACGACAGAACTATAAGGGCGTTCAATGAAATTAATAACAACTTTACATAATTGGAAGTCTTATTTTTCATATCCCTCATCCTAACGCAACTCTTCTTGCTTTAATATCTTTCAAATGAGAAGGCTGTCGTAACATAGCGAACTTAAGTTACACGCTCTCTGAGGTATCTATGACTCTCTGTAGTTGTATTATACCTCACTTCTTTGGATAACAGAACATTCAATTATATGAGTCCGGCGAGTACTCTTTGAATTTTAGCGCACCAAACATGAGCTACCCATTGAGCCGATACTGATACAAAGAAGCTTCAGTTTGACGAATCGTCAAGCTGAAGCTCTTCATAACTATCAATTAATTTATGGCCGCTCTTAGCTTCACTTTCTGTCATGGCTGCGAAATGCAATCATCCTCACTCTACAGCGCTAGATACTCCTGCAACGAAAGCACTTGGGGAGTAGTTTGGCTCCGGATCTCTTGTAACGCCCGGACAACCGCTTTCGCCGTATCCATGGATGTAAAGCAGGGAACTCCATGTTCGGCCGCTAACCGCCTTAACAAATAGCCCGTCCGTTCCGGGGCTTTTCCTTTGGTAGGAGTACTGAGGATAAAGGCGAATTCCCGTTGCCGAATAGCTTCCCGAAGAGCCTCACTGGATTCACTCACCTCTTCAACCTTTACCCCGCACAGAGCCAGGGCCTTGGCTGTATCCCCTGTTCCTTTGACGCCAAACCCCAATTGAGCCAGTTGTAAAGCTAAGCTAATTGCCTCGGGGCGATCCTTTTCCGCCACAGACACCAAAATATTTCCCTCATTCGGAAGTGGAATGCGGGAGGCCGCAAAGGCCTTTGCCAAAGCGTGCCCAAATTGAGTGTCCATGCCTAAAACCTCACCGGTTGATTTCATCTCAGGCCCTAAGGATGTTTCGACTTTGGTCAACTTTTCAAAGGAAAAAACCGGGGCTTTAACCACAACAAACGGCACCTCTGGAGCAAGGCCCTGCGCATAACCCATCTCCTTTAATCTTTTCCCCAGGGAAACTTGAACCGCTAGGTTAACTAAGGGGATCCCGGTGACTTTGGAAAGAATTGGCACGGTACGACTGGCTCTGGGGTTTACTTCAAGCACATACACTTTGCCCCGAACGACGACAAATTGAATATTTATAAGTCCTCTGATACCGATCCCTGCTGCAATGCGACAGGTGAAATCCTGAATTTGATCAATTTCGGCGGGCGTTAAACTTTGGGGCGGATAGACTGCTAAGCTATCCCCCGAGTGAACTCCCGCGCGCTCGATATGCTCCATAATCCCCGCTATCACAGTGGTTTCTCCGTCTGAAACCGCATCAATTTCAACTTCTTTTCCTTCCAAGTATCTATCCACCAAAATTGGATGTTCGGAAGAAAGGTGGATCGCTCGCCTTAGATAATCTTCCAGTTCATCGATATTTTCCACCACTTGCATGGCACGTCCTCCGATGACGTAAGAAGGACGAACAATAACCGGAAATTCAAGTTCCTCGGCAATTCCTTTGGCTTGCTCTACAGCAGTAACACTTCGCCCTTCGGATTGGGGAATTCCCAAATTACTTAATAATTGAGCAAAACGTTCCCGATCCTCTGCCATATCAATCGCATCAACCTGTGTCCCTAAAATTCGAATTTTGGCGCGATTCAGTGGGCCCGCCAAATTAATGGCCGTTTGTCCTCCAAATTGAACTAAAACTCCATCCGCTTTTTCCTTAATCAATACATGAAGCACATCTTCCGCCGTCAGCGGCTCAAAATAAAGTTTATCTGCGGTGTCAAAATCCGTCGACACTGTTTCGGGATTATTGTTAACCATAATGGCTTCCACACCCGCTTCTTGCAAAGCCGCGAGGGCATGGACAGAGCAATAATCAAATTCAATCCCTTGCCCGATCCGGATAGGTCCCGAACCTAAGACAACGACCTTGGGACCAGTGCTGACCGAAACCTCATCCTCTTCTTCATAACTAGAATAGTAATAAGGGGTTGACGAAGCAAACTCTGCTGCACATGTATCGACCGTCTTATAAACCGGAATAATTCCGACATCCAAGCGCATGGTACGAACTGTTTCTTCCGAGCGTCCCGTGAGCTTGGCAATCGCTAAGTCAGAGAATCCTTGGATCTTAGCAAAATGCAATAACTCAGTCGTTAGCTCCTCACTCTGCAAGCGCTGCTCAAGGTGAACAAGGTCCTTGATTTTATATAAATAAAAAGGATCTATCTGGGTGAGCATTTGCACTTCAATAATTGTCCAATCCCGACGAAACGCTTCAGCAATCGCAAAAAATCGTTCATGATCCGTTATCGCTAGCTTATCTTCGATCTCCATCTCTGTCCAACTCCCAGAGGCTGAAATTCGAAGACCAACACTGCCGATTTCTAAAGAGCGCGCAGCTTTCAACAGGGCAGCTTCTAAAGTGCGTTCTATAGCCATCACCTCGCCGGTCGCTTTCATTTGCGTACCGAGACGATGATCTGCGGCCGGAAACTTATCGAAAGGCCAACGAGGGAACTTGACAACCACATAGTCAAGGGCTGGCTCAAAACAGGCACTAGTGTTCCCTGTCACTGGGTTTGTCAGCTCAGGAAGGGTAAACCCTACGGACAAAAGCGCCGCCATCTTAGCAATTGGATACCCAGTTGCTTTCGAAGCGAGCGCACTGGAGCGGCTTACCCGAGGATTGACTTCAATTACAACATATTCCCGACTCATCGGATTTAACGCAAATTGAACATTACAGCCACCGTTAACTCCCAAGGCTCGAATAATCTTCAATGATGACGCCCGCAGCATCTGATATTCAACATCGCTCAAAGTTTGCGACGGTGCAACGACGATACTATCCCCAGTGTGAATTCCTACAGGATCAATATTTTCCATGTTGCAAATTGTAATACAGTTATCGGCGTCATCTCGCATGAGTTCATACTCAATTTCCTTCCAGCCTGCCACACTTCGTTCCACCAGGCATTGCCCAATTGGGCTGGCCTGCAACCCTCTTTGTAAAGTTTCTTCTAACATTTTGGTGTTTTTAACAATTCCTCCGCCCGTCCCTCCCAGCGTATAAGCCGGACGAATAATCAAGGGAAACCCCTGTTTTTGGGCAAAGAGCTCCCCCTCTGCCAAGGTTGTCACAATGATACTCTCGGCTACTGGTTCCCCGAGCGAGAGCATCGTTTCCTTGAAGGCATCACGATCTTCCGCCTTGTAAATCGTTTCAGCATCACAGCCAATCAGATCTACCTCATAACGTTTCAAAACCCCGCTCCGCACGAGTTCCATCGCCAGGTTAAGTCCAGTTTGACCACCTAGGGTAGGTAACAGAGCATCCGGCCGTTCTTTGCAGATAATTCCCTCTAAATATTCCGGTAACAAAGGTTCGATATAGGTGATATCGGCCGTTTTCACATCCGTCATAATGGTTGCTGGATTACTGTTAACCAAGACGACCTCTACCCCTACTTCACGAAGGGCCTTACACGCTTGGGTTCCAGCATAGTCAAATTCTGCAGCTTGCCCAATCACAATCGGTCCCGATCCGATGACCAGAACCTTTTTCCACGCCGGGTTAAGAGGCATGCTGAACCCTCCATTCCTGCATTAATTGCGCAAACTCATTAAACAGATACAGGGATTCACTCGGTCCAGGTCCGGCTTCCGGATGATATTGCACCGAAAAAACAGGCAACTCCCGATGTTTAACCCCTTCGACACTTTGATCATTGAGGTTGCGATGGGTTACGTGCAAAGGGGTCTGATCCAAGCTTTCTTCAGCAATAGCATACCCGTGATTTTGAGACGTAATCGTCACTCTTTTTGAGAGAAGATCTTGTACAGGTTGATTTCCACCCCGATGCCCAAACTTCATTTTATACGTGTCCCCTCCCAAAGCAAGTGACAAAAGTTGATGCCCCAGGCAAATTCCAAAAATAGGACGTTTACCCATCAGTTCTCGAATCGTTTCGATTCCCACTCCGACCTCCTTGGGGTCTCCCGGTCCATTGGACAGAAAGACGCCATCCGGCTGCATTGCCAGGATTTGCTCCGCTGAAGTGGTATACGGAACGACCGTCAGACGAAAACCACTCTCTTGCATCGCTAACAAAATGTTCCTCTTAATTCCAAAATCGATCACCACCACATGATACGATTCTTTCTCGATTTGGGTAGGGGGTAAGGTGTAGATTTCTGGGGTACTGACCTTAGCCACAACATCTGCCGGAACCAGCCAGGTTTTTAGCCTTGGAATCAACTCATTCAGGTGTTCGATCTCAGTTGTAATGACCCCACGCAAAACTCCGTGTTCTCGAATGATCCGCGTCAAAGCACGGGTATCAATCCCTTTAATTCCTACAACTCCGGCTTGCGCCAACGTTCGGGAAAGGTTTTTTTCCATCTGCCAATGACTAGGATTACGGGCAGCCTCTTTCACAATAAACCCCTGAACTTGAGCTTGCTCCGATTGGTCGTCCAACCTATTTATCCCGTAATTCCCGATGAGCGGATAAGTCATACAGACCATTTGTCCAGCATATGAGGGGTCAGTCAGTATCTCTTGATAGCCTGTCATACCAGTATTAAAAACCACTTCTCCTAAGGCTTCTCCGCTTGCCCCAAAGGACTCTCCCATTAATACTTTCCCGGTCTCAAGTACGAGTGCTGCTTTCATTTCATCCCTCCTCGGGAAAAATCCTTATTCATCGTTAAAATCCCCTATTATCTCTAGATATTAGTTACCGATCTCAGAAATCACTGCCAAAGTTCCTGAAAAACTTCATCCAAGATCCCCAAAGCCTTATCAATTTCTGGTTTCTCAACAATAAGTGGCGGCAAGAAACGCAAGATCTTTCCACCAACACAGTTGATTAGAAGTCCTTTTTGCCGACAAACTTCAACAATCTCTGGACCTAGCTTGGAAACAGGCCACCCTAAAATAAATCCTCGTCCCCGCACGGGATCACCAGTCTGATACTTACTGGCCAATTGTTCGAGCCCCTTTTGAAAATATGCCGACCGCTCTTGGACCCCTTCAAAAAATCCTTCGTTAAGAATCACATCTAAGACGGCGCACCCTGCCGCAGTTGCCAAAGGGTTGCCGCCGAAGGTTGAGGCATGATCACCCGGCTGAAAGGCCTGCGCTACTTTATCTGTGGCCAACATCGCTCCGATTGGCACCCCACCGCCTAAAGCTTTAGCTAAGGTCATGACATCTGGAGCGACCCCACTCCATTCATAGGCAAAGAGTTTTCCGGTCCGACCAACGCCACACTGCACCTCATCAAAAATCAGCAACGCCCCATATTGGTCGCACAGAGCACGCGCTGCCTGGAGAAATTCTATCTCAGCAGGAATTACCCCCCCTTCGCCCTGAATGGGCTCGATGAAAACTGCTGCTGTATTTTCCCCAATCTTAGCTTTTAAGCCCTCAATATCATTCAAGGCAGCATACGAAAATCCTACCGGAAGCGGATCATACCCTTCCTGATATTTTGTTTGTCCTGTGAGCGTGAGAGTTGCCAAGGTTCGCCCATGAAACGAATTCTCAAGCGAAACCACCTCGCATTTATACGCCCCAAAGTTTTTCTTAGCATATTTCCGGGCGAGCTTGATAGCCGATTCATTCGCCTCTGCTCCACTGTTGCAAAAGAATACTTTATCCGCAAAGGAATTTTTCACCAAGCGCTCTGCCAAAGCGACTTGATTTGGTATCCAGTAGATATTTGAAGTGTGGATAATTTCTTGAGCCTGTGCTTGAATAGCCTGAACAATCGCTGGATAGTTATGCCCCAGCGAGTTGACCGCCAGACCCGTAAGAAAATCCAGATAACGTTTCCCTTCTGTATCCCAAACCCATACGCCGTCCCCTTTGACCAACGTCATGGGCAGGCGGCCATAAGTATTCATCACCACATTTTTCCCGCGTCCAATAATTTCTTCAGTTGATAGGCCTTCTAACATTTCCAACCCTCATCTCTAACTTATTTAGTTAAACATTGTGCCAATACCGCCATCGGTAAACAATTCAAGTAAAATAGCATGGCTTAAACGCCCGTCTAAGATATGCACACTTCCTACGCCACCCTCTAGAGCCGAAACTGCACATTCTACTTTAGGTAGCATTCCACCGTTTAAAATCCCCTGCTCCACCAGAGTAGCCACTTCCCCTCTGGAAATCGTAGAAATGAGAGAGCTTGAATCTGTGAGATCGCGTAGTATTCCTCGCACATCTGTCAACAGCAGCAACTTGTCTGCCTGCAGAGCCTCCGCTATTTTTCCCGCAACCGTATCCGCATTCACGTTATACGTTTCCCCGTTTTCTCCACTGGCAACTGGGGAAATAACGGGGATATATCCCTGTCCCAGTAAAGTGTTCAAAATATCGGGTGTAACACTTTGGATTTCTCCAACCTGCCCCAAATCAACGTCTTCCATCTCCCCTTGGCTATTTGGCATCTGCATGGGTTTCTTAACCGCTATGAGCAGTTGTGCATCTTTCCCGGATAACCCGACACCTTTGCCCCCAAAGCGATTGAGAAGAGATACCATCTCAGTGTTCAATTTTCCTAACAAAACCATTTGGGCGATCTCCATAGTTTGTGCATCTGTAACTCTTAAGCCCTGTATAAATTGGCTTTCAATCCCCATCTTCTTCAGCATGGCATTAATCTCTGGTCCACCGCCGTGAACCACTACGGGTCGAATCCCCACAGAATGCAAGAGCAGGACATCCATTATGACAGATTCTTTCAAGACTGGATCAATCATGGCGTGCCCACCATACTTAATCACAACCGTTTTTCCTGCAAATTTCTGGATATACGGAAGGGCTTCCACTAAAACCCGAGCTTTCCCTAATCCCTGTTCCATCGATGTCAACTCTGCACCCTCCAATCTCAAGATCGATAACTTCCATTAATTGTGACATATTCGTGAGTCAGATCACACCCCCAGGCAGTTGCGTGTTCTTCCCCAATGTGAAGGTCCAAACTAATACGAACGTCTTTAAGGCCAAGAATTTTCTTGGCCTCTTCTTCCGAAAAGGCAACCCCTCTACCTGCTTGAGCGACAATTAAATTCCCTAGTCTGATATCCACTTTTTCTGGGTCAAACTCCGCTCCAGCATATCCTGCTGCCGTAAAAATCCGTCCCCAATTAGCATCCTCCCCGAAGAGGGCGGTTTTCACCAAGCTGGAGCCACAAATACTCCGGGCAATTTTTCGGGCATCCTCTTTTGTTTTAGCTCCAGAGACCGTGACTTCCACAAACTTACTGGCGCCTTCCCCATCTCGGGCAATATCTTGTGCCAACTGTACGCACAACATCTTCACCATTTTCTTAAAGTTGAACAAATCTTCCCCGCTCAGAGTCATTCCGGAGGCTCCATTGGCCAAAAAGAGAACCATATCATTGGTGCTGGTATCTCCATCGATTGTCACCATATTGAAACTTTCATCGACCACTTCACGCAAGATCTGTTGCAATTCCACGGCAGGCAGAATCGCATCAGTCGTCAGAAAACCCAACATCGTTCCCATATTCGGATGAATCATTCCCGACCCTTTCGCCATCCCTCCAAGTGTGATCATTCCTCCCTGAGAACAAGGAAGTTCATACGCACGTTCTTTAACGGTCGTATCCGTCGTCATAATTGCTAAAGCTGCCCGATGTGCTCCGTCATCTGAGGCCTCTTTTTGCCCACGAATTCCCTTGACCATAGTTCCAAGGAGCTCCGCACTCGCCACCCTAATTCCAGTTAAGACTCGCTCAACCGGCATCTCGACCCCAATTACGCCGGTTGAGGCCACTAGAACATCCTCGACCGGTACAGCTGTAAACATTGCCACAACTTGAGCCATCGCCAAGGCGGCCTGATCACCAGCTTCTCCTCCGCAGGCATTGGCATTCCCACTATTAATCACAATCGCTTGGGCCAAACCATTTTCCAGATGGCGCTGGGTTAAATAGAGAGGGTGTGCTTTCACTAGATTTCGAGTGTAAACACCAGCAGCTTGAGCTTGAACCTGTGAAAAAACCAACGCGAGATCATATTTATTCTCATACTTGATTCCGGCCTGTACTCCAACCGCATAAAACCCCTTTGGGGCAGCTACCCCGCCCTTAATTGACTTCCAAGCCTCTCCAATATTATCCACGAATTCACACTCTCCTATTTTCAATTAGGGCCAAAGGGCCGTTCCTGTAATTCCTTGGCTTTCAGGGCACCCCATAACTAAGTTCATATTTTGGATAGCCTGGCCTGCTGCACCTTTAATCAGGTTATCAATCGCTGCGACCAAGATAGCATTTCCAGTTCTTTGATCTATTGTCAATTGTAAAAAGGCATTATTGCTTCCACTGGCAAATTTCGTTTGCGGCCAAGTCCCCTGTGGTAAAATACGGATAAATTCCTCACCGTTATACTGCTCCAACCAGCACCTGCGCAGGTCTTCTTCTTTGACCCCGTCCTGAACAGCAGCATAGATTGTGACCAACATCCCCCGCGTCATGGGGACTAAATGGGGAGTGAAATTTACGGTGAGCGGCTGTCCTGCGGCCCGGGACAGTTCTTGTTCTATTTCCGGGGTATGACGATGGCTTGCCACCCCATAAGGCTTGAAATTTTCATTGACTTCAGAATAATGGGTACCTAACGAAACTCCTCGCCCTGCCCCAGATACACCAGACTTGGCATCAATAATCAAAAATTTTGTTTGCAGCAAGTTCTTGCGAAGCAAGGGGACGAGCGCCAGTAAGGTCGCTGTTGGATAACAACCCGGATTCGCGATCAGAGATCGGCCCCTAATTTGTTCACGATAAAGTTCCGTCAAACCGTATACCGCATCTTTCAAAAGTCCGGCTGCGGGATGCTTAATCTTATACCATTCCTCATAAACCTGGGCGGAATTCAGGCGAAAGTCTGCTCCCAGATCAATGACTTTAATATTACGAGATAAGAAAGTACTCGTTCTTGCCGCTGTTAACCCATGCGGCAGAGCACAGAAAAGTACATCCAGATCCGGTACATTTTCATCCTGCAAGATCCCCACATTTTGTCCCAGCCAATGTGGATAAACTGAATCATAGTCCTCCCCGGCTACACTGGACGAAGCGAGATACAAATCATTCACTTCTTCATGACGTTGCAATAATCGAACCAGTTCTTGCCCCGCATATCCTGTGGCCCCAAGAACACCTACTTTCATATCTTGTCCCTCCATTCTCTGGATTAATTCTCTTTTATAATTATACATTTCTACGCATAAAAATTCAATCCTTTGCCATAAAAAAAGGGGATCTCTCCCCAGATAACCTCATAGTTTACTTATCTAAACGAAACTCCCGCTTCATTTGTTGCAGAAGTTTTTTATCGTTTAAAACATCCGAACCGGTAAAGGCAAGCACCTGCATTGCCAACATCACAAGATTTTCGCCGTCTGGCGAAAGCGCCGCTTGAGCAAAATCCCGAGTGTGCGGGATTTCTGTACCTGTTCCTAAGGTTAAATACGGATGAATTGCCGGCACAGCCCGACTAACATTTCCCATGTCCACAGACCCCATCGCAGTCTGAGGCGAAGCTATAGAATCGACACCCAGTTCACGCAAGTTTTTCGTAAAACATGTAGCCAATGACAAGTTTGTATGCATCTCATCATAAGAAAACTCGAATTTTTGCCAAGTCATCCTGGCAGAAACCATGGCAGCCGCCCCTTCCGCACAACGAATTACTTTCTCTCGTAATTCATCTAAGTCTTTGCGTTTTCGAGCCCGCAGATAAAATCGTGCCACGGCACGTTCCGGGATAATATTTGGAACAGACCCTCCCTCTGTAATAATCCCGTTTATTTTCATATCCTGTGGAATCTGCTTTTTTAGCGCGTTGATCCCGACAAAAAAGTTGATTACGGCATCTAGAGCATTAATTCCAAAATAGGACGCTGCCACAGCGTGGGCCGCTCGTCCATGAAATGTGAATTCCAACGCATCCAAGGCCAGACTAGAGATTACTGGGACATTTTGACTACCTGGATGAAACATTATTGCCGCATCGACATTCTGAAATATACCTTTCTCCACCAAAGTCACTTTCGCTCCACTAGTTTCTTCGGCTGGGCTGCCAATAACTAAAATCTCACCCACCAGTTCCAAACTCTTACTCAAGATTACCGCCGCACCTGCACTAGCTGCTCCTATTAAGTTATGTCCACAGCCGTGCCCTACGCCCGGCAAAGCATCATATTCCGCCAAATAGGCAATTCGAGGGCCTGGACGTTTACCCGAGAAGCGGGCCAAAAAAGCTGTCTCAACTCCGGCAATCCCACATGTGACTTCAAACCCATGTTGCCGAAGAAAACGACATAACACCTCGGACGCAAAGAATTCCTTATATCCAAGCTCGGGATGCTCTCCAATCTGCTGGGCAACCTGCCATACTTCCTTGCGCAAATCTTGTGCCTGATCTTTGAAAAACGCCTTAATCGCATCCATGGGGTATCCCATCTCTCTTCTCAAATTCTTTATCTAGTTTCTTCAATAAACTCTTTCGCCCACAGTGAAACCCATATTTTCAGTTTATTACAATTACGACTTTTTAGATAGAGTATAAACCTATTATATAATGGATTCTGCTTAACAGAATATACCCCCACGAAAACTTAAAAAATACGTTTGCCAAACGCTGAACAAATCAACCCCACCGCTAATTCGGCAGTTTTATTCTGGTTATCCAAGATCGGATTCAGTTCAACTATATCCATACTTGATACCAGACCGGAATCCGCTAAGAGTTCCATCGCTAAATGCGCCTCCCGATAGGTTATCCCTCCGACAACTGGAGTTCCGACACCTGGCGCCTCCTCAGGATCAATGACATCTAAATCAAAACTAATATGTATTCCCTCGGTTCCCTGAGAAGCAATTTTTATGCTCTGGCTGACCACTTCCTTCATTCCCTGCTGGTCAATATCGCGCATGGTAAACACTGTGATCTTGGATTGGTGCAACATGTCCTGCTCTTGGAGATCTATTTCACGAGCCCCAATAATCACCGTATTTTCTTCTCGTATTTTTTTCTTTCTTCCCCCAATGGCTGTTAATTCCGGTGCGCCTATTCCGTTGGCCACTGCCAAGGACATCCCGTGAATGTTGCCGCTGTCAGTAGTGTCGAGTGAATTATAATCCCCATGTGTATCAAACCAAATCAAACCAAAACAACGTCTCTTTGACGCCAGGCCCGCTAGAGCACCGATTCCTAAACTATGATCCCCCCCGAGGATTAAGGGCACAACCCCTTCTTCTAATGCCTTAGACATCTCAAGATAGAGCTGTTCATTAACCGTTACAATTTCGGTTAAATACTTAAGCCGCTTGTCCTCGATCTCTCGTGTCTCTGGAACCGGAACCTCTAAATTCCCATGATCCTCAACGTCCCAGCCCAACTGCTGTAAGCGTTCATTTAATCCGGCATATCGAATTGCACTCGGACCCATATCCACCCCACGTCGACCAGCTCCCAAATCAATGGGTACCCCAATAATTCGGACGATCTGCTTTTTCATGCTTTTTCCCCCTCATTTTGAGCAATTTATCTGTACATAGTAATCTGCCCCAAAAAAGAAAAAGCTTGCAAATAGTTTGCAAGCCTAGATCTCAAAATCCTCTAGCCTAAACTCAGTTAGGAGGAGGACCACCAGCAGCACCGCCGCCCAATAGAGATTGAGTCGATTTAGTCGCAGTGGTAGTCTTGGCTGAGCTGGTTCCGGTAATAATTTCTTGCCCTTCTTTCAATCCACTTTTGATTTCCACATTCGTTCCATCATCCAAACCTGTTTCTACTGAAACATATTGAACATTCGTCGCGTTCTGCCCACTATTTGAGTTTGTTGTCGTGCCTGATTGTGCAGCTTGACCCGCTTGACCTGTAATCTTAGAACTTGTTGTTGCAGGCTCCATAACTTCTTTCTTATCTCCACTCGTTTTAATCGCTGCACTGGGAACCGTTAAAACATTCTTTGCTTCTGCTATAATGATGCTTACATTGGCATTCATCCCAGCACGAAGCAAATCATTAGCCTGATCGACTGTCACCGTAACAGTATAGGTCGTCACATTCGAAACAATGGTCCCTTGCAGAGAAACTAAACTGACGGTCCCGCTGACAGGTTGATCAGGGCTTGAGTCAAGAGTAATAGTCACTTTCTGTCCCACTTTAACCTGACCAATATCTGACTGAGCAATCGAGGCATCCACTTCGAGATTTTCCCCTGCTGGAGTGATCGTGATAATTGAAGTAGCGTCCGACTGTTGGCCCAACTGAAGTGGCGCAGTAACAATCACTGCATCCTCCGGGGCAATTATTTCAGCATTCGCTAAATCACTTTGCGCACTTGCAAGCTGAACCTGAGCCGAGTTAATATCGGCTTGAGCTGTTGCCAGGTCTCCTGATGCTGGACCTTGATTTTGCTGAGCCAATTGAGCCTGAGCCGACGTTAAATCTGCTTGGGCAGAACTATATTGCGCCTGGGCAGAAGCTAACGCCTGAGCCGCTCCACCGTTTTGAGCATTTTGAGCAGTCGTAAGATCAGTTAAGGCTTGGTTAAGCGCCGTAGAGGAGGTAGTACCACTCTGCCGAGCTTTCGCTAAATCGTCACTAGCTTGTTTAACAGTCGCCTGAGCCTGCGAGATCTGGTTCGCTAAATAGTTTGGCTCAGCATTCTGTTGAGCTGTGGTTAATGCTTGCTGCGCTGTGACTACGCTTTGCTGCGCTTTAGCAACTGCCGACTGAGCCGTAGCATACGTCTGGGTGTTAAACGAATCTTTAAGGGTTTGAAGTTTAGCCTGAGCTGAC
>JARLHV010000025.1 GCA_031292055.1 Desulfosporosinus sp. | reverse complement strand
TTTCAGCAATAGGTCTTTCAGAAGACTTAAGTCTTTATAAGGACTTCCAGTCCGCACTTTTTAAACGGCTTCAGCCGTAATCGCGACTTCCAGTCGCAATCGTGAACCCCTGTACTTCAGTGCAGGGTCGTTCAGTTGTTTTGGATATTTGTATCTCTAGAAGTAATATCTATTACCTTGTATACTTTATTAGGGACTAATGAATTCCTTATATTAATTTAATTGGCAGTCAAAAGATACCCCTACGTCTATCACTTTACGTTTAAATTTATCTACGCGGCGCACACACACGTCAACTCCATAATCATGAGTCACTATGTCAAATGAAGCACCTGATTTACCAACCACACTACTAACATATGAGACTGATAAAGATTCTTCTATCGACTGTATTGGAATTGTCATTATACATCCCCCATACCCATATTCGGGAAGCCTCAAAGTATTTATTAATTTCAAACGGCGTCTAGTAGGGCTTTGACTATATCCTCTTCGAGAAAGGCTATGTACATAAAAGTTCTCCTCACGACTACTTAAGTATTTTCAAAGGGGGTACGTCCACAGGTACACATGTAGAGTGATTTCTCGTTCAATTGTCATAATTCACGCATAATCGCCAATAACAGGGTCTTTCGCAGAATTATATTACAAATGGACGGCGAAACATGGCGAAATAATGGATAATAGACAAAAAAGACCCCTACACTCTAACCATGGTGTAGAGGTTTACTGATATAATATCAATTTGTCCACCGTATTTAGAAATTCACCCCACCCAGTAATTCTCTTAACTTCACCAGTCCTCTTTACTAAGCCGGGCCACGCCCTTCCGCAATCTGGGGATGGTCCCGGCGACTTATTTGGGATTATATTGAAATCACTCTTATTCTTGGTTCTCTTTATGTGTGATATAATAATTAAAAATCACGAAAGAAGGTCAAAATATGTCAGCTTCATTGGTTTTCGTCAAGAACAAAATAGAGTTTCAATATGTAATTGAGTAATGTTAATAACGTCATCTCTGTTATTACCATTCATAACACAATATACGCATTTACTGATAAGTTTCATAGTCTAGCTCCTGTCCATATTTTCAAGATTATCTCTTTCATTTCCGATATATTCAAATTGGTTTTATGAATATCGGTGTTCGCCTAGATAGGGCTTTGTCTCCTATATTTATAGAAGTACGTGAAATAAGCAAAACCTCGTTTGATAACGAGGTCAGCTATGTTATTTCTTTTCGAAGGTCTCAACAGTACAATCACTTCTTGTTTTTCTAGTCATTCCATCGCCTTCTTAAATAAACAATATATGATAATTATACCTATAAACACACCAAATGTATTACTTAATCTGAGCGCGTCAAATTTTGAGTCTGTAATACATTATTTGGTCAGCATCAGTCTCTTTATGCTGACAGTCATAACAGAATTGATATTCGGCAGAATCTTTTCTTTCGTCAGAAAACTCTCCCAATTCACAGTCACAAGTAGTTCCACATTGTCTATCTGCATCATACCCGATTCTAAAATGTAAACATTGCATCAAACACACCTTACCCTTCATTCTTTTTAGTATCATTATAAATTTACAATTGATCGATGACAAAATTAAAATTCTATCTTTAAGAGTGATTCACACAATAGCATCTTTTCCTACATCAATGTTGACGCCAAGCTTATAGTGCATACGATTTCGACATCTAAGTTATAAACAGCATAGTAGGGGTCATTAAAATATTGGGATCAGACATAACATTTTACCTCCTTTCGTAAATAAAAAAGCAACTCATTCATTACACAAGATTTTCACAACACAAATCTAAATATGATTTGTCTGTCTTTGAATAAATCTTGATAATATATCAGTTGCTTGAAACATATAAGAATTGTAAATTATCTAACATAAATCTATCTCTATATCGTATAGTCATATTTTAAGGGCTTCTATTTATTATGTCAATGCTAAATTTAGCGACCTAACTCGCTTGACACAGTGATATTAAAGTTTTGGTTTTGGCCTGCCGAAAGTAAGGGCAGTTTAAAGCTCCAGATAAATAAACACTAATAATCAACTCTTATCAAGATTAGCAAAAATAATCAATAAAGAACAAAAATAGCCAGACCAAACGATCTGACAAATAACTCAGTGTCGACCTCTCTATGATCTAGTCTCATTGATCATGTAGGGTTTCAGTGACCTGTCACATAAAAATACGTAGTTGTTAAGAAAGACGGACTACCCGGCGGTGTTCGCCCAAGAAGCCAGCGGTCCGCTATTGACGTCCTAAGCAAATTCTTTAGTTCGAGTCATGAACCTTGATTCAACTCTTTCAAAACCAAATTGCTCGTATAATCCATGCGCATCTTTGGTTACCAAAATTTCTCTAAGATTTTTAAACTCCGGGGTTTCAGTAATACATCCTATTAGTTTCTTCCCGAGTCCTTTTCCTCTGTGACTCTTATCTATATAAACATCGTTAGTCCAAAACATCGTTGCATAATCAGACACGACCCAAGCAAAACCAACCAATTCATTATCGTGATATACACTATAACAAAATGAATTAATTATCGTTTTCTCAATAAGCTCTTTTGATCTATCACTTGCCCAGTAGCTATCTGATAAAAAATTCTTAACTCGATCTACAGATACCAAGGATTTATCAGTATTTATCGTATATCCTTCAAATTCCCGTTTCATTTTTCATCCCCCGGTTGTCAATATTAATCCATAAAAGCCTAGTCTCTCAACCACTGTATTGAGTAGATACGCCATCGTCCATGGAGAATACCAATCACGTTCATATATAGAAACGTCCACGTTAGGCCGATGACCACCCCGGCGGTGACTACGCTATGAATGGCAATCACTCAACGACATAGGCTAATAATATACATAAAATGCACCATGCAATCCCTGTAAATGCTGATTATGCTCATAATCCGTAACCTTAATGTCTACTTATTAAGCAAGTCTGTTCCATAGGAGTTATTGATTGCACAAAGCCATTTGCCCTGTGAGGTTTTCTTAAACACATATGTTGTGGCGATACTACAGGTATATCAGGGTTCCAAGTTCGAATCTGTTTTAACTGGAGGTAGATTAAGAATTTGAACTGGCGTATTTGAAATATACATGTTATTCCCTAGTCTTTCATATATACCATTTCCCCATGCCCAGACATGACCAGTGGAATCGAGTGCATAGCCGTTTTTTAATCCGCTAGCGATGGCGGTTATTGGAGTACCGGAAGGAATAGGTACTTCCACGGGAGTAGTTGAGCCATTATATATCCCATTCTCAAATTTACCCCCATATCCATATCCCCACGCCCAGACATGGCCCGTAGAATCGAGGGCATAACCGTCAACTCCCCCGCTCGTAATAGCAGTAATATTAGTATCAGAAGGAATGGATACCTGAACAGGTGTGCTAAAATTTGTGGTCGTCCCATTACCAAGTTCACCCAAGCCGCCAGCTCCCCAGGCCCAGACATGACCAGTAGAATCGAGTGCGTAACCATCAACTTGGCCACCCGCAATAGCAATAATAGTATCAGTAGGAATCGGTACTTGAACGGTCGTGTTCGAAAAATCGGTTGTTCCGTTTCCAAATTCACCATAGCGACCATATCCCCAGGTCCAGACATGCCCGCTGGAATCGAGTGCGTAGCCGTTTTCATCACCGCCAGCGATGGCAATAAGCTTCGTCGCGCCCGGAGGCATATATACCTGAACGGGCGTGACCAGATTAAAAGTATTCCCACTCCTTAGTCCACCTTTTTCAGCATATCCCCAGGCCCAGACATGGCCGGTAGAATCAAGAGCATAACCGTTTTGGCCTCCGCCCGCGATGGCAGTTATCGTCTTTCCGGCAGAAATAGATACTTGAACGGGGGTGCTTGAACTATTGGCTTTCCCATTTCCAAGCTCACCATATAGACCATCTCCCCAAGCCCAGACTTGGCTAGTGGAATCGAGAGCGTAACCAGTACCTCCCCCTCCTGCGATGGCAGTTATTACTCGACCAACAGGGAGATGCACCTGAACGGGAGTTTCTGAAGAAAAATTATAATAATCATCGGTACCATTTCCAAATGCGCTACCACCTCCCCACGCCCAGACACTGCCGATAGAGTCTAAATAAAAGGCTATGCCTCCGCTGGAGGCAATGCTTATACCGCTTAAGCTTGTGCTACTTGAAAAGTTATTTTTGAACTGTTGGAACAGAATGTCTGAAACAACCTCCGTTCCACCTAAAACTATTACATTAGGCCGAAGGCCCGAACCGGAGAGCTTTTTCAGATAATCTTCAACTGCAGGCGGAAGGGACGAAAGTTGATTATCTACCAGAATGATTGGATCTCCTGTTTTAGCGGCTAAAGCACTTCCTGCGAGAACATCTTGAAAATCATCTCCGTTAGCAAGATAAATTATCGCAGGGGTAGACGAGAACTTGTTTAAGACAGCGGCATTTGTCTCAAACCGGTCATCACCAGCCAGTCGTGTAAGCGCAGCATTAGGAGCCAAAGCTTTGATCCGGTTTTCAAGGTCTTGCGAAACAACAGAAATCCCTCCGGCAATATAAACAGCAGACGGCTTTTCACTTAGGAGATAACTTTTTGTTTCCTCTGGCAAATAATTTACTCCAGCTAAAAGCGTTGGATATTGTTTTGAGCCTGAAATACTTGAAATACTCAAAGCATCAGGAAAATTTTCACCAGAGGCAATAAACACTGGTGTGCCTTGAGGAACATTAACATCATTAACGATGAGCATATTAGTGTCATAGCGATCTGTACCACCGAGGCGTTTGATATTACTGTATCCCATTGAAGTAAGCTTTGTCTCAAAATCGGACCCAATTACCCCTGTTCCGCCAACTATATAAACAGTTCCCTTTTGCTGTGTTGCGTGTGTATTAAGATAATTGAACACATCACTTGAAGCGTTTACGGTAGTTCCAACGAGCAAAATAGGAGCGCTATATTTTTTTGAGAATAGGCTAGCTGACAAAGCGTCGGGGAAACTATTTCCTGATGCGAGTATTACGTTACCACATTCACCGTTATTGTTATAAGCTCCCGCAATAGCCATGGATGTTTGATAGTGGTCTTGTCCAGCTAGTCGCGATGTTGTATCGGCTCCATTAACCGTCTCTGCCGATGCGGGTACTACTGTCCCCAATATAACCAGTATGGTTGCTAGAACTAAGCACATTAGCTTATTTCTCACAGTACATTCCTCCTATTGCTCTCTGGAAAATAATTCTTCTTTAAATCTGGCATTCGGGATTTTCCTGAAGATTCCTGCAAAATCGTTAGAAATATTTATATTTCTTTGTGCAGGAACAAAAATTACCAGACCGTAAAAACGATCTGGTAATCCACGTCCATCATAAACTCCTTCCATGGCTCCCTATTGACAGAGAGCAACATCCACAGAAAAAATCACCAACAACATTGGGAACATTTACATACGCGACATGTTCCCGTGGGTGCACCCTACCCCAAAACTCTCCCAGCAAACCATTCTAAGATGTTTCCGTGGACGCAGGTGGTCCTATTAAATTCGATA
This sequence comes from Desulfosporosinus sp., assembly GCA_031292055.1. Classification (GTDB taxonomy): domain Bacteria; phylum Bacillota; class Desulfitobacteriia; order Desulfitobacteriales; family Desulfitobacteriaceae; genus Desulfosporosinus. The sequence continues at coordinate 622 of JARLHV010000025.1, read as the reverse complement.
CACAATTCACTCCAAATTCTGAAACCCGCACCACAGGCCAATCTTAGCTGTCTTTCTTTTGCAGACAACAACAAGTCTCCACGTGCCCTGTCTGTATAAAAAAGCTATATTTTATATAGTCATATTATCGTGACCAAGGTACCCTGATCACGTAATATAAAATAAAAGAACGTGCTTTTAGGAGTTCTGGTTGGAGCGGAAAGAACTCATTTCCTCTGAATTAGAACATAGCGGATTTGAACTTCTTAATGACGGGCTAGTACTGTGATTAGAACGATTCTTTTGGTGTGATAAAAATCACACAGAAAGGTAAGGGTCTGGATTGGCTGTCTAACCAGGTAGCAACAGCCCCCTCATATTAATCAACGTGAGAGGGCTGTTTATGCCTACCGATCTACAATTCTTTACTATCTTAATGTATTACCTTTTCTACGTACTCATGAAGTGCCTCGATCCCTATTCGTTCTATGAGACGACCAAGTCGTTCTTCGGGTTTTCCGTTTTCCTTGTAATAGGAAATAACCGCGTCCACCGCCGGTAAAACTTGTTCCTTCTGAAGATTTTCTAGAAGGATATTCCCCGGCCTCGGCTTGACTCCACCATTTCCGCCTACATAAAGATG
>JARLHV010000024.1 GCA_031292055.1 Desulfosporosinus sp. | reverse complement strand
TATCAATTGCGTTACAAGCGATTTATATTTTAGAGCTAAAAATGTATTTTTTAAATCTGTGTAATCTGTGGTTATATAATTTTGGAACAACAGACAAAGGATAAAGGGGATGGAGAATGTGGAACGGGATTCACAGACCTAGGCCATTATTGGTGCAGCAAGGGAGGTAACACCGGACACTTGGACCAGGGTTTCTCGAAGCGGTTTATCAGGCGGCATTAGCAATTGAGTTGGCTGAAAAAGGGATTCCGTTTCAAAAAGAAGTTTCGATTGGAATAAATTACAACAACTTTGGCTTGTCATCAATTGAGTTACAAGCGATTTGCAGTTTAGAGCCAAATGTATTTATTCTGTGTTAATTTGTGTAATCTGTGGTTGATTAACTGAGTACCTACAAAAACACCAAAATGCCTGTAAAATCAGGGTTTATTAATGTATGTATAATTTTTCACGGGAATCAAGGTTAGAATTCCAAAAATTTTGTCTGGATTCATGTGTGATTCCGCTGCAGAAACCCTAAAAACGTTATAAAATATCAAGTCACTGCAATTATTCTTGTGTCATCCTGAGCGAGAGCGAAGGATGACAATAAAACGTGATATTAATAGCATAACAAGGGGTTTCTGCAGCGGAATTATGTGTGCATTATACATAATAATAAAGTGCGATGAATTTAGTCCTGTTGCTTAAGAAATTCAGGGGGAAATTTATGAGGAGCGATCAACCTTTTCAGGTTGATCGCTCCTCATAGTTCCAACTATACCTAAACTGTTATTTAACGCATAGTTATTCTTTAGCCTTTAACAAAATAAGCGTTTGTATAACACTCTACTTATGCGACTTAGCTAAAATGACCGAATGAATTTATAATTAATCCTCATCGGCACAGAACGCTAAACCTAAATCTTTAATCTTCATTATTACTTCTTCTAACGACTTGCGTCCAAGGTTACGCATCTTAATCATTTCTGCTTCAGTCTTTTGCGTTAACTGATCAACGGTGTCAATCCCCATCCGCCGCAGACAGTTATAGGAGCGAACAGACAGATTAAGGTCTTCAATTAACATGTTAAGAATCTTGCCCCTTGAATCCTCCTCCTCTTTTTCTATCATAGTCTCAACATCTTCGGGTATGTCCGTGGGCCTCATGAAAAGACTCAGATGATCATTCATTATCTTGGCTGCCGTACTGATTGCCTCCTCAGGCGAGATACTGCCATTAGACCATGCCTCTAAGGTTAATCTGTCATAGTCTGTGATTTGACCGACACGGGTAGGTTCAACATCGTAGTTGAACTTGTAAATTGGGGTAAAGATTGAGTCAATGGGAATAACTCCGATGGCATCCTCAGGTATTTTAGAAATATAACCTTTGCCGCGTTTTACGGTCATTTCCATAAATAGTCGGCCATTTTTATCTAATGTAGCAATCTTCAAATCTTGGTTCAAAATCTCAATATCTGGGTCAGTTATGATATCTGCGGCCCTAACGATCCCTTCACGCTGAGCCTCTAGGCGAATAACCCGAGGTTCATCAGTATAGCCCCTCAGAGCGAGAGACTTTATGTTGAGAATTATGTTCGTAACGTCTTCTAATACGCCAGGAATTGTTGAAAACTCGTCGAGCACCCCATCTATTTTGACTGATGTCACTGCCAATCCTTCAAGGGAGGATAACAATATGCGCTTTAGAGAATTACCCAAGGTAATCCCATATCCCCGTTCAAGAGGCTCAACGACAAATTTTGCATAGCAATTGTCTTCCGAACACTCGACCCACTCGATTCTAGGTTTCTCGATTTCTAACATCGGTTGGCACCTTCTTACTCCTCTGATTTTTATGTCAATTAATTACTATAGCGAAGCATAGTTCTTACCGTACGGCTTTTCTAGCCTCCAGCGAATTTAGCTGACTTTACTCATCAAGCTAAGTTTATCGGCAAGCAAGGCAATAAATTCAGAGTTTGTAGGTTTTTGACGCTCAATATTCATAGAATATCCGAAAATCCGTTTGAGCGTATCTGTTTGTCCACGCGCCCACGCTAACTCTATCGCATGACGAATTCCGCGTTCTACCCTGCTGGCTGCAGTATTATACTTTTTCGCAATATCGGGATAGAGCTCTTTAGTTATCGCCCCTAACAATGAGACATCATCCACCACCATCAAAATTGCATCTCGAATATATTGGTACCCTTTGACATGGGCAGGAATCCCAATTTGATGCATCATCGTGGTCACTTCGAAAATCAAATTTTGCTCGCTTCTTCCTACAGTTGGTATGATTGGAGAAGCTGAAGAAGGAAACTGATGAGGAGTGGATGGCGTATCCTGAGTTAAAGTGCGGATACGTTTGCTAAGAATATCCAAGTCGAATGGTTTTAGAATAAAGTAGTCGACACCGAGCATCATCGCTTGATGTGTGAGAGATTCCTGTCCAAAAGCCGTCAGCATGATAATTTTGGGGCGTTTCATCGTTGTTCGAGCATTAATTCGCTCCAATACGCCTAAACCATCTAAATTAGGCATCACTAAATCAAGAATGATCACATCTGGTTCATTGTTTTGAATAAGCTCGCAGGCTTCTAAGCCGTTATAAGCCACGCCAACTATAGTTAGATCTTCTTGACATTGAAGATAATTCTGTAACATTTGACAAAAGCTATGGTTATCATCCGCGACAATGATTTTTATTTCTTTACCCATATGCTAACATCCCGTCCTAAAAGTATTCCGGTTCTTCATTTTCTTCTTTATGCGCTTTTTTTACCGGTGTTGTAATTATACGTTATAGTCCATGTCGAAATCGTGATAAATAAGGCGACGTTGTAAAGTGGTTAATGTTGGAGAATACCTATTCACAAAGGGTTTATGGATATTAATGGTAATAGTATTGATCGCAAATTCCACCCTTGTTCTTCATACGAAGTGAAAAACAAAGAATTAACGTGAATTGATGTAAATTTATGTGCCTGTGTGATTTACCTCACACCAAAAGCATGACCTTAATCACAGTACTAGTCACAGATTCGATATATACTAAACTTAGTCAAATTGAGTCAGCCAAAATAGTTACCATTTTGTATCCTCCGATACCGTCTTATTTTAGTCATTGGACTATAATGAACTTGTGAAAACAAATTGTCTGAAAGGGGTTAGTATCATGAAACGAAACATTATCAAAATAGATGAAGAAAAATGTAACGGATGTGGCCTTTGTGTCAGCGCTTGTCACGAAGGGGCCTTACAACTCATTGACGGAAAAGCCCGGCTTGTTTCTGAAAGCTATTGTGACGGTCTTGGTGACTGTTTACCTGAGTGCCCAACTAATGCCATCGTCATTGAGGAAAGAGATACTGCTGCTTATGACGAAGAGGCTGTTAAGCAGCATATGCATAAAAGCAAGCCACAGCCTCCTGAAGCGACCCCTCCCTGTGGTTGTCCAGGTACCCGAGCTAAGCTGCTTGTTAATAAACAACCTGAAGTCACACCAAGTATGTCCTTTGAAAACTCACAATCTCAGCTTAGTCAGTGGCCCTGTCAATTAAAACTAGTGCCAGTAAATGCACCTTACCTTGATAACGCACACTTGCTGATCGCCGCAGACTGTACAGCCTTTGCGTACCCAACCATTCATCAAACATTCATGCGCAATAAAATTACTTTGATAGCCTGTCCCAAACTCGATGACATTGATTATTCAGAAAAACTGACGGCTATACTGCAGCAGCATGAAATAAAAAGCGTCTCAATTTTGAAAATGGAAGTCCCCTGCTGTGGTGGAATTCTTCAAGCAGTAAAGAAAGCTTTGTCCAACAGCGGAAAAATGATTCCCTGGAGTGTTGTAACTATATCAACCGATGGAAGAATTTTAGAAGACTAATTTTATGGAGATAGCGCCCAAACAGGTGGATAGAGTAAGCTTAATTAAGCATCTATCCACCTGTTTGTTTAAAGATTATTTTCAGCTAATAAACATTGTCATAGTCAGAAGAAGTGCTTGTTTTTAACGCGAATGAGCGCCGCAAAATATCTGGACGTAAGACACCCGCCTGAAAAGAATGTCCACTGTTTAAATTACATAAGCAAACTTCCGCCGGACTAAATTGTTCAGGGCTTGTATTAAAAAAATTATCATGAGTATCTTTTTTTTCCATGTAAGCACGTCCATAGTCTTCAGAAGCACATGAGGGAACGTGCTTCACAACATGCTCCAGCGTTTCATCCTCATCACGAAGGTTATAGAGTACCGTTGAACCATAAAAAATCGCATCGTTTGTCCGCCCTAAGCCACTAAGAGTATCTTTAGCTACAGGTGATATCGGACAAATACCCCAACCGGAAACGATCTTTCCTAAATCATAACCTAGTCTTCTGAGTTTAAAGATACCTGTTTCCAACGCCCGAGCAGCTACCTGAACGGAACCAACCAGAGACGCAGTAGGCGCTACTAAAATGTAGAGATTCGTCGGCTCACAGTGACACTCCTCTAAGATATGCTGGATCACTTCTTCTGTCGGGAGTATCCTGCTTTCTAAACAAATAATAGCCATCTCAGAATGGTCTTCATAGCCTAACATTCTAAAAAGGCTTCCCTTGTGAACAATGGCGCTTGCAGGGCCTGAACCCATGATTAATCCTTTGCCAATTTTAATAGGCCAACCAGCATATTGTGAGGCCATGCAAGCTCGGATGGGATGATCTGTGACGACCTCAACCGAAGGCCAGCGTAATCCATTGAAGTCCAACCAATGTAATTTAACGGTAGCTAGCCCTCCGAGACAAACCAAAGAAAACAAGATTCCTGCTTCCCAACTTCCCTCAACATGAACGCCACAGTCGATCACTGTTACACCATTTTGTATGTGAGCTTTAATCCGAAGCAGTTCGCTACGAGAGGTAATTTCCTTTATAAATGGAAAAGCTTGAAGATTCGGACTTAGTTCAGGTAGTCGGCTAAGCGACAAAAGCATATAGTTCCTCTTCTCTGTGTGAAATTATTATATTTTTCTCATTTATCTGTCTATAGATATAGTATCTTATTTTCCCACTTTCTTCAATATCTTCTACTCACGCTCGAAATCATTCAATAACCTCCAAATCAATAAAAAAATAGCTAACCCCAAACGCTTAGGTGTCAGCTATTTTTCACTAAATGCTTACTGTATTACTACCACATAAAACCATTTTGACTTAGGAATGAATCAGTTACATTGTAAAATCTGGTTGTATTTGCTCCATCATCATTAGTTGCATCAACATTGTACCAATTGCCACCAATAGCTACTTTATTCCAAGCGTGTGGTTCTCCGTTTAACGTTCCACTTACAATTTTTGTAGTTATTCCTGCTTGGGTTAACATTTTGTACATAAGCAGAGAATAGCCTTGACACACAGTTTTGTTGGGTGCGACAAGTGCTGCATACGCGGAGTGGTTGACTAGAGTATAGTCATAGGATACTTTTTTTAAAATCCACGCGTGTATGGCTTTTTCTTTTTGGAAATCCGTCATTCCTAGAGTTAAAATTGATGCTAAAGCCTGAGTTACAGCAGTATTGACATAAGCTTCTTGCTGTGCAGTCGTTAAATAAGTTGCTTTGACACTAATAGTTAAATTCCCAGCCGTGCCACTAGCCGTACATGTTAAAGAAGAAAAAGAAAACTTTAAATAATCATTGCTATTCTCGGCTGCTTTAAGACTGTTTGAAAGATCAGCACTGAAATTTGATGTATTACCAGTATAATTTATAATGAATTCAGAATCTCTTGCTGTCATATCTGCTGCTATAACCGTTTGTAATTGAGTGAGAGTAGATACAGATGTTGTACGTGCTAATGCATTCAATGGAATTAAGAGTAAAGTGGCGACAGAAAACAGTGATACAATTGCTAATTTCTTAATGTTGTGATTTGACAATTTAACCACTCCTCTTATTTTGTCTTTGTTACTATTCTGCTTTTTACTGCTGATTAAGTTTAAATTAAAGCAACAATATTGCAATTTTGGTGTCACTCTACACCGTTTTATCAATCTATCTCATATTAACTGCAGAATATATTAAAGTCAATAACTTATAATTGCCAACTTAAGGATCAGTAATAGAAATTGTATACTTTAATTATAAATTCAATAACTCGAAACCAGCACTGGAGTATTCCAAAATTACCTTCAACTATGCGTTAAAAAAATATTTAGTGCATAGTTGAATATTGTTGCGATACTATATATAATAATGATAGCATTGTTATTTACTATACTGGCGGAGGTTCTATGAACGATAATAATAGATTCACTTCTACAACTACCCTTCCCCATTTTGCGCAAGATTTCATTAATCACCTTGCTGTTATAAATAAGTCGAGAACTACTCAATATGCCTATAGCCATGAACTGCGTTTGTTTTTTCAGTTCCTTTGTAATTGTCTGTCTTTCTTCCCCTCTTTTCCAGTCGACATAAGTTTATTACTTATGGAGAAAATCGGACATCGTGATATCGAAGCCTATCTGAGTTGGGTCAGCATTGAGCGCAATAATGGAGTGCGCGCACTTGCTCGCAAACAAGCAGTCATAAAATCTCTTTATCGATATTTACTACGTGAGGATATGATTGCTAAAGATGTCACTATCAAGCTAGATCCTATTAAGGTCAACCAAAAGCTTCCAAAAGCTCTTGAACCTAATCAAATTGCTGATCTTACTGACGTTTTACAGGACGGAACAGGTTTGTCTAAGGGACAGCTTAAATATCATATTTATACAGAGAAAAGGAATTATGCAATATTCCTTACCTTTATTGGCACGGGGTTGCGTTTATCCGAACTTTGTAATCTCAATCTCACTACAACCTATCTTAATAAAGGCTGCTTTGAAGTTCTTCGCAAAGGAAATAAAGAAACAGTCGTATATTTCAGCCCTGAAATCACCGAAGCTTTGAATGATTATCTTCAAAATGAACGCCAACGTTATGCTCAGGATAAATCAGAGGCCTTATTTCTTTCTATGCAAGGAAAACGTATTAGTACGAGAGCTGTGCAGAATCTCATAACTAAATATATGGCGATTCTTAAAACATTGGGCCATAATACTGACGGTTTTAGCGCTCACAAAATGCGTTCAACGTTTGCTACATTACTACTTCGTGAAACGGATAACCTTGCAATCGTACAAGATGCTTTAGGACATGCCGATCCAAGAACAACAAGAATTTATGCTAAGGTTTTAGATGAACAACTTAAACGTTCAGCTGCATTAATAAAGTTTAAGTAGAATGTTTTAGCAAGTGAGATGTTATATGATAATGTATGCCTCGAAGGAGTACGTAAAATGGAAAATATACTGAATAGTTTAGCAAATATTATTAAAGTTCTAGTTGCTACTATCGGGCTACTATTGGCACAGTTTCTTCACGGTTCGCTTCTTGCCATGGAGTCGGTTGAGACGGCTTTTCAAGCCTTCAGTCCATCTGTTCAAGTCACATCTCAACTTATGCCTCAAGGCACATCTCAAAGTAATGTACAAAGTAATGTACAAAGTAATGCGCAGTCACCCAAAACTCAAACGCCAAAAGACTCGACTAGGAGGTATAAGGGCGAGCGAGCCTCCCAAAAATTGAATAATCTTCCCAATACACAAACTACTACAAGTCAGATATCAGCAGCAAATGTTATTGTCGAAGCTGGTGATAAATCAGTATCCTCCACAGAGGTTAAAGCGGCAAGCCAAATAGTTAAAGATATATCGTTACCAACCTTAAACACTGTCCTTGGATTAACTCCAGCTACAAAAATTTCGATTGTCTTATTCTCATCAGCCAAGACCTATGGTAATGCCCTATCGAAAACTGGAATCGACAGCAGTTCTATACAATCTATGATTTCTGATACTGGCGGTGTAACGGTAAACACAACAATTTGGATTCCTTTATATAACATCGAGGATAATAGTGATCTGACAAACGTTCTTAGCCACGAGCTCTTTCATGCCTGCGCAGCCAGTCAAGGATATGGAAGTCAACTTCCTATCTGGATTAACGAGGGGACAGCATGGAGAATCGGACTAATGGCGCAGCAAAAAGTAAACCCGCAAAAAGCGTCTTCGGAAATGGCCTATTATGAAAATGAGGTGAGACAGGCAGCACAAAATGGAACAATTCTCTCCTTGGATGTTTCAGAGAAGGATATCCTAAATGCAAACTACAACGTAGAATATGAAGACTTTATGGCGGTGGAGCAATTAACTAAAACTTATGGGGTAGCCACATATAAAACTTTTATCGAAAATTTAAAGAGCCAAAGTGTAGACAATGACTTTCAAAAAGCTTTTAATAGTACACTCAATGCTTTTCAGAGCAGCTTTTCAAAGTCTTTGTTAATCTCTGAACAGAAGAGTTCCTGATTCGTAATCAATCATACTTTCTGACTAGTACTGAAGAAAGTCCGCATTTAGCGGACTTTCTTAGTTATTTGAGCACACACTGCGACCCAAACCTTGTTTAGGAACAATGAAGCGTGGACTCAACGCAACTAGTCGTCTCCAGAATCTTTTTCGCTTTTTCTACTTCTTCACGCGTCCCATGCGCAATCAGCAGAAACTTATCTGACTCAAGAGAAGTTTCATACTTTTAGAAATCATTCTTCTGTAATTGGGAGTATTTAGATCAGAAGATTAAATAATTCCTGGTTGTCATTGATAACTGTATATTGAATTCCTTTTTTGTCCATCTTCTTAATGAGAGTTTGGTAATCTTCTTTCTGGGTAAGCTCAATCCCAACGAGAGTTGGACCGTTTTCTTTATTGTTAACTTGCGTATACTCGAACCGTGTGATATCGTCATCAGGCCCCAGAATATCGACGACAAATTCTTTCAGTGCACCCGGGCGCTGAGGAAAGTTGATGATAAAATAATGCTTGAGTCCTTGATCGAGGAGGGAGCGTTCTTTAATTTCCGGAGTCCTTTCAATATCATTATTTCCGCCGCTAATAATGCAAACGATCGTTTTACCCTTAATTTGATCTCTATAGCTGTCTAAAGAAGCGATAGGAAGAGCGCCTGCGGGTTCTACAACGATCGCATTTTCATTGTACATCTCTAAAATTGTGGTGCAAACTTTTCCCTCACTCACGACTAAGATATCATCTAAGACTTTCTGACAGATTGCGAAGGTTAGATCCCCAACTCGCTTTACGGCGGCGCCGTCAACAAACTTATCAATTCTAGCCAATGTCACGACTTCATTTTTATCAAGAGATTGTTTCATAGAGCAGGCCCCTTGTGGTTCCACTCCTATAATTTTAGTAGCAGGGCTCAGGCGTTTGATGTATGTGCCAACTCCCGACATCATGCCGCCTCCTCCAATGGCTCCCAAAATGTAATCCAATGGCTCTTCTAGATCGTTAAGGATTTCAATGGCAATCGTACCTTGTCCTGCGATAACAAGAGGATCATCAAAAGGATGAATGAAATATTTGTTTTCGGCTTCGCAATGCGCTTTGGCTTCGCAAAATGCATCATCAAAGCTGTCTCCAGTCAGAACTACTTCTACAAAATTTCCACCAAAACGTTTGACTTGAGAGACTTTTTGGCGTGGGGTAGTAGTAGGCATGTATATTCTCCCCGGGATATTCAGGGCTTTACATGAATAGGCCACTCCCTGGGCATGGTTCCCGGCACTGGCACAGACTACACCATTGCTTAGCTGTTCAGAAGGAATGCTTTGAATTAGGTTATAAGCTCCACGAATTTTAAAAGAACGGACAACCTGTAAATCTTCACGCTTTAAATAAAGATTACAGCTGTATTTTTCTGAGAGAAGGTCATTTCGTTGGAGTGGTGTTTTAGTGATGATGCCTTTGAGTGCTTGACCAGCTTTGATGATAGCTTCTAAAAGTTCTCTCTCCATGTTCTTTCCCCCCTTTTCCTAGCGTGTAGTTAAATTTCACTATACTTCCTTTCACTTCCTCAATCCCGACTATAGATATAATTCTCCGGGGATGAGAGAGCGTGGACTAACATAAAGAATTATTTTAAATCATACTCTTCCCCAGTACGTTCGTCAATTTAATATAAACTTAAGGGGTCGCGCAAGGTTGGAGAGGATTGAGTAGGCAAAGTTCTTTGGGCAGGATACTTATAGGCTTACTTTCGAAATAATACCTTCCAGATCCAACCTTTGAAGCTTAATTTTTCGGGAATGGGTTTTCGCCCATAGACAAGACCAAATCCAAAGTAACCCTGGTTTCGTTTGATGAAGCCAGCATTTTTTTGCAGTCTTGCTAGTAAGCCTGGTTGCTTTTTAACTTTGTCCGTGAGGTCTTTTACCAGAAGCCAATCCTTTTTGAGCTCGTTCAGGATCGTATTGCCTTTAGTTCTCAATGGTTGTGGATTCTTGATGTCTACATCTTGAAAGCCCACTTGTGTTAATGCTTTAAGCCATTCCTCAAAGGGCAAGGGATTGGTGCTTGACCCGAAGCACTCCTCCATTTGTTTTCTAATAATAGCGGGCAATTCCCTTAAAATGGCCATTTCTAAGTCAGCAACTCTGCCGCCTGGCTTTAATACTCGTAAGAACTCTTGGTAAACTTTTACTTTATCTAAAAATACTGTTATTGACTCAGCTATGACTAAATCAAAGCAGTTATTGGCAAAGGGTAAACTATAAACATCAGCTACCCTAAACTCAACTAAATGAGAAACTCCTTCCTTTGCCGCCCTTAGGCAGGCTTTTTCAACCATTTGGGGACTAATATCTATTCCTATGATTTTACAACCAATAGTTTTTGCCAAATGACAAGCGGTCAGACCGCTGCCACACCCAGCGTCAAGGACATAGTCATCAGGTGTTACTTGCACGGCATCCAAATTTTGTTTAGTGGCAGGGAAGCCTCCTGGATGAGAACTACCTATGCCCAGCCAAGCTAATAACTCAAAATAGTTCATTTCTGCCACACTTTTGCTTTCTTTCAATACCATGTATTATCCCTCCTTCCTTTCTTCCTTGGGTTCATGGTATTATATTCCACTTACAGAGTCACTGATAATTTTTTATATAAATACTATGTTATAAAAACTAAAAATTTAATAAAGTCAAACTTTAACGTTTCAACGTATAGAAGCGTTTGAAACGACGCTGGGCAAGACCGAACAATCAAAGCCAAGGCTAATCATGTAATCGTGCAGGTAATTGTAATATAATGGAATTATACAGGATAAAAAGAAACCTTGAGTATCGGCAACGATACTCAAGGTTTCTTTTTATCCTGTTATCTCACATGTTCTTTGTTTTCCAGGCAACGATTTAAGCCCGCAATTTTTTTGCAAATTCAACAATTTTATTGGTCATTTGAACATCCCCCATGCCGTATATATGAATACCTTCAATTTCCTCAAACAGTACTGTTATGAATTCAAATGCGATTTCTAACCCTTCCTTGCCATTTTCCATTTGCTTAATTATCTCGTCTGGGACAGTAACTCCTGCCATTTTTTTATTAATAAATTTGACTAATTTTAAGTTAATTAAAGGCATGATACCCATGAGAATTGGTTTGCCTAACAATTTGGCTTCTTTTAAAAACTCCCGCGCTTTAGTCACGTCATAGATAGGTTGGGTTTGAAAGAAATCAGCACCCATTGCTATCTTTTTCTTCATGCGTTCGATTTCTACAGTCAAGTTCGCCGCTCCAGGGGTTGCAGTGGCAGCTATGAGAAAGTTTGTACTTCCTTTAATTTCAACTTCGTTGGCATCCTTTCCAGAATTCAAGTTACTAATGAGTTTAATTAGCTCGAAACTATTATAGTTGTAAACCCCTTGGGACTCTTTATATGGTCCATGACTTGGAGCATCTCCTGTAGTCGCTAAAATACTTCTAATTCCTAAAGCATGAGCACCTATTAAATCCGCCTGTGTTCCTAATAAGCTTCTATCTCGACATGTGAAATGAGGAATGGTTTCAATTCCAAGTTCTTTTTTAAGAATACTTGCCGCCATAATGGAGTTCATTCGCAAATTTGCATTTGGGCAGTCGTGAACGTTGATAGCATCTAATCCAACATAGTCTTTAGCCTTTATAATGCTCTCATCAAGGAGTGTTCCCTCAATTGCTCCTAATTCTGTTGTGAAGATAAAGTCTCCTTTGATTAATTTGTTTTTTAAATCAATTACATTTGTCATATCAATTCTCCTTACCTCTTGATTTTTTCCGTTAGATTCTTCGTAGTCCAGTCAACATTTTATTTCGTCAGTGATAGACTTTTAAAAATAATCCTCGGCATTTCTACCGAGGAAAAAGTATACAATCTAACCGTCTACGACTTGTTCACGTAATTTTTGTATCATGGAAGGGACATTAATTTTCATTGGACAGCGTTCAACACATCGTCCACAGCGAAGACAGGTGAATACCAAGGGGGCTGCCTTTTCCAAACCTCCGGCCACAAAGGCTGTCCAGACTGCTCCAATGCCACTCATATAAACATGACCAAAGTGACCGGCAGTAACTTGGAAGACAGGGCATTCGTACATACACCCCCCACAACGTAGGCAATTGAGGGCTTCACTAAATTCTTCTTCTTTCGCCATATCACTGCGTCCGTTGTCAACAAAAATCACATAGAACTCTTTGGGTCCATGCGCTCCATAGGTTGTTACTTTTTCAATATCACCAGTTTTACTTGGTCCGCTGATAATATTTACATAACCGGGCACGCCATATTGAGCGTAACGCCAAGTGACTTCAGCAACTTTCATCGCATCTTGAAAGGTTGGCACAATCTTTTCTATACCAACTAAAACGATATGAACAGGTGGTGCTCCAGTCGAAAGCCGGACGTTACCCTCGTTCTCGATGATAACCATCGCCCCCGTATCAGCAGCGACAACATTGGCACCGCTGATACCAACATCTGCAGTAAAATATTTTTCCCTCAAGAACTCTCTTACGACGGCCACTTCTTGGGCAATATCAGGAGGTACTTCCTTTTTGAAGAATTTAGTAAATAGTTCAGCAACCTGCTCCCGTGGCACATGAATCGAAGGAGAAAGGATGTGCATTGGTTTCTCATGATTAAGCTGTAAGATGAACTCACCTAAGTCGGTCTCCCAGACTTCATTGCCCTTTTCTTCTAGATATTCCCTTATGGCAAGTTCTTCGCCCAACATACTTTTGCCCTTGACGATGGTTTTACCTACGCCAATGATCTTGGCTGTCATCTCCAAGGCTTCTTGTTTATCCTTTGCATAAAAGGCTTTTCCTTTATTTCGTTCGACCGATTCCATTGCTTGTTTAAGCAATTCGGAATTATTGGCAATAGATTTCGTCTTAATCTCCCGTACTTCTTCAGCCATTGCCGGAGTGTGAGGAAAACGAGTTAAAGTTTCAGCAGTGGTCTCGCGATACGACTTAACTGCTCGAGTAATGGCCTTCTTGATATTTTCATCTTTGCTTGCTTTATTAAGATCTTTGGTATAGGAATTGAATTCTTTCTGCAAATCAGCCATTACGCTTCAAACCCCCTGTATAAAAATTCGATCAAGTCTTCTATTTTAATTTTATTGTCTTTGTCTTTGTCTTTTGCTTGTCCACCTTGAAGAGCTGATAAGCAATAAGGACAGGATGTCAAAATAAGATCGGCTCCTGTCTCTTCAAGTTCCTCAACTCTACGTGCAGCTATTGTGTGAGAAATGTCTGGAAAAAGAAGTTTATTTGGACCGCCACAACAAGTTGTCCATTTGCGGTTGCACCTAGCCTCGCGGAAAGGCACACCCATACTTTGTAAAATGTCCCGAAGCTCTTCATCAATCGCCAATTCACGAGCTAAACGACAAGAGTCATGGATTACTACAGTCTCAGAAGATTTGATCGCAGGAAGCATGTGTCTTTTATCCCATACTAATTCAACAAAAGTTTTTATTTCGAACGGAAAATCCTTGATTAGTTTTGGATACACAAACTTAAATACTTCTGCAGCGTGAGGGGATAGACAAACAATCGTCTTCGCACCACTCTGCTTTAGCACCTCTGCTACCTTTACCGCATAAGATTTCATGTCTTCAGAAAAGCCTAGTTCAGAAAGTAAAGCACCACTGTAAAGTTCCTTTTTACCAGCGTAACAAAGGTCATACCCTAACTTTTGAAGAATTATGGCTGCTTTATAAGAAATTGAATTGAATCGCTCCCGATCCTTAGCTAGAACAGAAGCATAAAGCTTTTCAGCATTGATACCGGTCTTATTAATAATATTTCTGGCACCCATCATTAAGGAAAATACTTTACTTCCTTGATCCATAAGGGTCATTGTACTTACTAAAGAATCAATGAAAGGAAGTAGTTGATATTCACCTCCTGTGTAAAATAACAAATCCCCACGTTCAGGTAATTTTAGTTCCTTAGCCCAAGCGGCGACCTCTGTACCCTTCATAGCAAGTGGATTACCATGCTTAACAATATTACCACGTATAATTTCTAGCACTGGAGGTAGTTTTATTTCAGCAACCATCATATTCCCCATCCATTCTTTATCTAATTCCGAGACACCCACTTCTTTAAGTGGGTGTTCTTTATTTGACTAATAACTATCATTAAATTAGATAACGGGCTGAAAGTAAATCCTTTCTGATCATGTATTATGTATTAAGGAATATTACTTAACGCAATAAGTTAAGTCTCGTTTATTTAATCCAGATATTAAGACTGTCCTTATTTTCGATAACTTTTTCAGCCAGCTTTTTACCAACATTATAATAGTAGTTTTCACCTTCTGTTCGACCGTGACAATTTTGAGCATCCAGGTAATGTTCACTTGCATGCACTTGGCGGAGTAAAGGAATCCGATTCGTCTTGTTTATATCAAAGTTCTCGATCGATTTTTCAAATTCATCTTCTAAGTTAGACGTTCCCCAATACTTAGGACCTTTTTCAGGCTTGATTTGGTAGACACGCCGCACAAATTCAAAGGGAAAGGCACCGAAGGAAATAAGAAGCTTTGGTTTATGTTCAAGGACAATTTCTCTGAACAATTCTATTTCTTTAGCGACTTCTGTTCCCCACCAATTTAAGGTATTAGGAACGATACTGCAATCGCTAACGGAATTCCTAATGAAAATATTTGTTGTATCTATGCGGGTGTGCATTTCTCGATAGACTCTGTCCTGTATTTCATCTAATACAGGTGACCAAATGTTGTGTCGAACAACAGGATGTTTAGGATTAACTAATAGCCAAATCGGATACGATCTATCTCCCGACTCTTGCTTAATTTTCATCTTCTTCAATCCTCTCATCACAATCTTAAATGACGTTGGTTGACAACTTAAACCAAGGACACGAATGAAGTCTGAGTAGATGAATCAAATAGCCCAAAAAAAGAAGCCCTGACGATGCAGTTTTCCGCAGTCGGGGCTTCTTAATTTATAGAAATTTTAAAATTTCTGCTCTTTTGCTAACCCAAGGCAAATTTTCCTGGTAAATGGCAAGAAATTAATGAGTACCTATATCCGCCTCATCGACTAAACCCATGGCAACTTCCACTAAGGCACTGAGATGCATCATCTTCATACCAAGTTTATAATGCTTATTCATGTCTACAAACTGGTCCATACAGTTATGACAAGGAATGCACCCATAGGTTGCACCTGTAGCCACTAATTG
>JARLHV010000023.1 GCA_031292055.1 Desulfosporosinus sp. | reverse complement strand
TCCAATCAGCTCGGTTGTACCGTAATAGATAAAGTCTGTATTTTCTTTTTCATCCACTCTCATTGTATGATATAAAATACTGATGGATATTACTTTTACAACTTCGTTGTAACTCTTCCCCAGCTCCAAACCTTCCACAACAGCTCTTGACGAACCCCAAAGCAATCGTTGCAGGTAATCCGCCTCACGCTGATTTTGTATTTCAATAATGAGCTGTCTTCCTTGGGAATCTTTACACTTCAAATCAACGCGGTTAAATTTCCGATTTTCAGCTTCCCTGTTACTTTCACTTTCTAAAATAGTTTCTATAACAATTGTTTCTTTCAACAAGTTAGAAATAAACGCTTCCAATATATCGAAATTTGCCTTATTGCGTAATATATATTTCATGGCCCAGTCAAAACGCACAAGCTTTTTTATAGCCATGGTGTTCCATCCCCTTCCCATAGTCTCTACATATTTTACCATTAGCAGAATGATTATTCCACCTACCTTTAGTCAGCAGCTACAATATTGACCCTCTTTCTCTGAATGCAACAAAACTCGGTTTTGTTAGCAATTCCTGCGCAATAACAGCAGAAATTTAAACTTTAACCGTCTTCTTCATCACAAACCCCAGCAAAGGCTCCTTCATCTTCCAGACAATACTAATGGGTGCTGAGCCATAGTGGCTTTGAAAATCGGCGAATCCAAGACAAGTAAACGGAGAGTTCAAAGGAATATCTTTGGTGCGCTTGTCCCACAAAATCCAAGACTGTCAGTGCTTCTTTCCCTTCGCAGAGTCTTAGCCCCCTGACCTAACTACTTCAAAAAGATGATGCAAGCTTTATTCCCATTTCAAAAGCCTTTTGACAATCAATTGGAAATTGTTCAGCTTTTTGTTTTGTCTTAGCCTCTTTAGAGAACATAGATGATTCATATTTTTCATAATCAGAAAATTGATAAGTATCATAGCTATATAGTGTTATAACAGGTTTCCCGAGGGTTTTTTCAATCATTATTTCATGTAAATTTAAACTTTGCTTAAGTCCAAATTGCTCAACTTGTTTTTCTGTTGCGTTCATAGTATAAATAAATCCAGCTTGAATTTTCCTAGGATAGACTGTTGGTATTTCTGGATTATAGATGCTGTGCGAAAACAAGAAACGCTCTAAAAGTGCAGTCATTCCAGCTGTAATGCTCATATAGTAAATCGGCGAACCAAAAATAATAGCATCAACTGTTTCTAATTTTTCAAGAATCTCTGATAAATCATCCTTCATTGCACATTTTCCATGTTGCCCGTCTTTTCTTTTACACGCAAAGCAGCTAATGCACCCTTTGTAATTCAAATCATTAAGATGAATTAATTCTGTTTTAGCTCCTTGGGAAGCTGCCCCTTCAAGAGCTTTGTTTAGTAAGGTTGCTGTATTCCAAGTTTTTCGTGGGCTGCCGTTAATAGCAATAATGTTCACTATATTTCTCTCCTTCAATTATGTTGAATTATGTATACTACTTAACTTTAAGAATAACATTTTTCACAGCTATTTTCATAACCTTACTGGTTCTAGCCTTTTTATTATACCATAAGTGCGTTTTGCGTTTTGCAAAGGGTAATATATTCGTCTTGATTTCAAATACCGCACTTCCCTACTTATTTTGCTAAATTTTACATTTCCTCAACGTAAGTGCTATACCATTTAAAGCACATAGGCGGCATAGCTCGACTAAATCATGAATGCGCGGTGCTTCTTCATCGTGCATCAGCAAAAATGCTTTCAACATCTTTTCAGCAAACTGCTCGCAATGATAACAGATAATCTCCAACCGAAACAGATATAAGGATAACAGATGCTTTGCCGCAGTCAGATCATCGGCGGCAAATTCAAGCCATCGCCTGCACAGGCTGCTGATCTCCATATACAATCACCCCGTTTCTAAATATCGTGCGCTCAATCGTGGCTAATGTTCTGCGCTGTTCAAAATTGCTTTGGGTGCCCACAAGGATATCCGCAGGCCGTTTCTTTACATGGTACAGGGCATGCCCAATGGTTTGCATTTCCTCCAGCGGACGCATAGAGTCATCCGGGATGATTACATACAGGTCAAAATCGCTATCCCGATGCGGTTGGCCGTAAGCGTAAAAACCAAAATATGATCGAGGCGCTTAGCGTCTGTAACGGTAAGATCTATGGACCGAGAGGTGCAAGTGCGAAACTTGGGTTAAATCCGACCACTCTGATTTCGCGCTTGAAAATGATGGGGATCACTCTTGACGATTGGCACGGCCGCAACTAGTCTCGCACACCCAAGCAAATCGGGGCTTGACATCTCTCCTGGCACCATCTCTTCTACGGGAAGAGATGGTGCGGCTCCTGCGCTTACAACGAAAACACAATGACAGCAACGAAATTTCGTTAATAATAACGGACTATCGTTTCTGTCATTGTGTTCTTTCTTTTAAGAAACTGCGTATCCACCTCTCATTGTTGATTATTTTGATTATTCCCGCAACAAAGGACTCTGGTATAGCAATTGCATTGTTGTAAACACAAAGGGGGATCACGATGCCGCTGCTAAAAGTACCGGCATAGCAATGGCGACAGGGCACTTGTTTTAAATTGCAAGCTTTAATTAAGAAAGGAGTAATCCTATGGAAGACAAGAAACATTCACAAACGCATGGTGCCGATCACCAGCATCACGATCACGATGACCACCACCATCATCACCACGATAACGATTTCACCGATTACATGGCAGCCGTTACGGAATATCGCAGGTCCTTTGCCAGCAAAGCTGACGTTATGTCCCAGGCTCCTGATCCCGCAGTAAGGGAAATGGTTGCCTATATGGATAGTATGGGCATTGAAAACTGTTTTGACCGTTTCGACAAACAAAAACCTCACTGCGCTTTTGGCTTGGCCGGTGTCTGTTGCAAAAACTGTTCGCTCGGTCCTTGCAAGATAACTGAGAAGTCTCCACGGGGTACCTGCGGAGCGACTGCAGATCTCATCGTAGCGCGTAACCTGGCCCGCGCGGCTGCCGGAGGTGTAGCAGCGCATGGGGCGCGCGCTCGTGAAGTCATGCTAACCCTGAAAAAGGCTGCCTCCGGAGAGATCGATCTCCCCATCGTGGGCAAAAACAAGGTGCTTGGCGTAGCCAGCATGTACGGACTTGAGACCGAAGGCAAAACTGTCGAAGCTTTGGCCGGTGAAATTGCGGATATTTTACTCGAAGATATGAGCCGTACGGTGCCTGGCAAGCACCGAACCCTTACCGCAGTAGCCCCGCCCGAAAGACAGCAGGTATGGAACGATCTCGGGATAACTCCGATCAGCTCGTATCACGAGATTTTCGAGACCTTGCACGCGACCACGGTCGCAACCCAAGGCGACTGGCGTAAAGCGATGGATCAGTTCCTGCGCTTAGGTATCACATTTTCAATGAACAGCGTGGTGGGCGGTTCCATTGCCAGTGACTGTCTCTTCGGCATTCCCACGCGAAGTACCATCAAGGCGAACCTGGGGGCGCTGAAAAAAGGCTTTGTAAATATAGCCATTCACGGTCATGCTCCTATGCTGGCCACGGAAGTCATCAAAACGGCCCGAACCGCTAAATTCGTCACCATGGCTAAGGAGGCCGGAGCCCAGGGTATCCAATTTTACGGAATCTGTTGTTCCGGCCTCTCAACCATGTACCGCCTTGGCGGGGTCATTCCGCTCTCCAACGCTAACGGCGCTGAGCTGGTAGTGGCCACAGGCGCGCTGGATCTTTGGCTGGCTGACATCCAGGAAGTTTTTCCGGGTATCATGAATGTCGCGAACTGCTTTAAGACGGTGGTTGTCACCACGAACGAATCCAACCGCCTGCCGGGGGCGGAACATATCGGTTACAAGCGAGATCTCTCCGACCTGAACCGGCTTCCGGAATTAGCCGACAAAATTGTCACACGCGCGATCGAAAGCTTCAAAAATCGCCTGGACGTAAAGAGACATATCCCTCCCTACGAAGTGGAAGCGGAAGTGGGATTCGGTCTGGAGTACCTCAGCGAATACTATGGCGGAAGCGTCAAGCCCATTGCCGATGCTCTTAAGGAGGGCAAGATTCTCGGCATCATTAACTTGGCTGGCTGCACCAATACCCGCATCGTGTTTGAAAAGGCCATCGTGGATGTTGCAGACATCTTGCTGAAGAATAACATTCTTATCTTTGCTAACGGTTGTGCCTCCTTTCCAATGGCCAAGCTCGGTTACTGCTCAGTCAAAGGACAGGATAAATGCGGAAATAGCTTGAAGGAATTTCTCGGTTCGGATATGCCCCCGGACATGCATTTTGGCGAATGCATCGACAACGCTCATGCCGTCAGCACGTTCGCAACCATAGCCGGTCTGCTCGGCCATCCGATCAAAGATTTGCCCTTTGCTGAAGTGACACCCGAATGGTCTAACGAGAAGGGCGTAGGCGCGGCCCTTGCTTTCCGTATGCTGGGCTTTGATTCGTACCATTGTGTTCATACTCCGGTGCAAGGTTCTAAAAAGGTGATGGATTTCCTTTACGGAGGCACAAGAGAACTGCTCGGTTCCTGCATGAACGTTGACCCGGACCCGGAAAAGCTTGCCCAGATGATCATCTCAGACTTTAAGACTGCAAGAAAGAAGCTGGCGTGGGACGTTTAGACCTCTCCTTTCCAAGCCCAGGGAGGCCGTTACTCATGACATGTCGGTCGAAACATGCTAACTTGCCTCAGTACACGGCGGCAAGAGCCATTAACCAAGTTCCGGTGGGCACAGTGCTTTATTGTGCCCACCACGAACTTGCAGTCGGGCCAAAACATTGCCTGGAGGGGAGAGTGCACAAGTGTATAAGAAATTGAATTCGGTGCAGATAAGAGTTACGTCCATTTGCCGAAGAGAATTTGCGAGGGACGTTTACCGCCCGGGAGTCATTTCCTTGTCGCGCATCGTCTGGGGCTCGCTTGGCGGCAGCATAGCGCTGGCCATCATCGGTATGCTGTCCAAATTCGTGGGAATAGGAGTGCTCTTTCCGCCTCTGGCCGCAACCTGTTTTATCAATTCCAGTTGCGTGTACTTGCGTGTGGCTCGGCCCAAACCGGTCATTGTCGGACATTTTGTCTCAGCGATCGGCGGGCTGGCGGGAGTTTGGACAGGAGACTCGTTGGCAGGGGGAACCGACTTTGTTATTCCGCTTAAACTCAGTCTGGCGCTGCTTTACGCTGCAGTGCTGATGCAGGTTTTTGATGCCGATCATCCTCCGGCCGCAGCCACCGCTGTCATTCCGGCTATTTTACCATTGCCCATGCCCGCGCAGCTATTTCCCGTATACATGGCTTGGGGAGCAACCATCGCCGTACTTTTCGTTCTCGTCTGGAACCGGGTTTGGTTCGAATTTCCGGCTAAAGATGACGACAATTGCGTTAAATATGCAGGGCTGTACATGGAAAAACTGCAGGTTTGGGGTATGGTTTTATGCCTGGTTAGCACGCTCTTGATGAGTTGCAAGCAAGTTGCGCCGACACTCTATTCGATCGGGCTTTGGGGCATGACCCTAGGCGTCTTGCTGCTGGGGATGCACCATTTTGTAGTTGCCTTGGTAACTCCAAAACCTTAAAGCACTAGAAAATTGGCCCTTCTGCATAATCCGGTTGAAAAATGGCCCTGAGTAGTCACTTGGCTGCTCTAGCTATGGCAATATTTTCAAATACTTTTTTCAACACTGCCATCTTTATAACATTCTTTCCACCTACGTTTATTCCTCGCAATAATGCTATATAAATAGTCATCATACTAGTGCCCTTTGTTAGAAATCAAATTCACCTTACTACGGATGCCGTCTAACGCTGTATCAGCGGCGGGGCGGTATTTTTTCTGAAAAGTATAAACATTTCCCCCCTATTATGTAGATATTTCGATTCCCATTATCCTGGTATTAGACAATCTACTAATAATCTTAATCTATAAAACACATAACTCTACGGAGCGTTGATTGAAAAGTTCCAGTTCATTCATTACTATTTATACAGGGAGGAAGCGACAATGCAAACTATAAATGTTGGTTACATCATTCGTGAATTGCGTACAGAAAGAGGAATGACGCAAAAAGAGCTTGCGGATAAAATGAATATCAGCGATAAAACTGTTTCTAAAATGGGAACGGGGTTTAGGCTGTCCCGATGTTTCTCTGCTCTTGGAGCTGTCCGATATACTTGAAGTTGATATAGGCAAACTATTAAGCGGTGATTTAGCACCCAATGACTTTGTGGGAGGAAATATGAAAAAGACAAAATATTATGTCTGCCCTATGTGTCATAACATTTCACTTTGCACAGGTGAAGCCGAAGTATCATGCTGTGGCAGAAAAATTGATCAGCAGCAAATGCAGAAAGCCGAAGAAAACGAGGTGCTTTCTGTTGAAGTAATCGAAGACGACTGGTATATCACAGGGGCTCATCCAATGAACAAAGAACACTATATATCCTTTGTCGCATTGGCAACCGGTGACCGTGTACAGATTATCAAGCAATATCCCGAATGGGAGATGCAGCTTAGGATACCCAAAAGAGGTCATGGAATGCTTATTTGGTTCTGTACAAGGCACGGATTATTTTATCAGTTAATATAAGGAGTTTTAGGGATGAAATTTATTGTTTTTAATGGAAGTCCTGCTGCGGCGGGTAGTAATACCAATATAATTGCACAGACTTTTTTAAGCGGAGCAAAGCGAGCAGGTGCTGAAACCGAAACTATATTTATAATAGAGAAAAATATCGGACACTGTAAGAGCTGTTTTTCATGCTGGTTTAAAACACCGGGAAAATGCGTTTTACAAGATGATATGCAGGGATTACTTGAAAGGTATAAATCTGCCGACGTTGTGTGCTTTGCTTCTCCGGTCTACACATGGAACATGACCGCGGCTTTAAAGAATTTCATTGACCGTCTTGCCCCTCTGAAAAGCCCATTGATAGTAAATAGAAATGACAATTTTGACCTCGCTGATTCCGTTGCCAAAACACAGCAGTTTATGGTTATTTCAAATTGTGGTTTTCCGGGGAACAATAACTTTGAAACGCTGAAAGTTGTCTTTGCGTCTTGTAATCCTGTGTTGGAGATTTATCGAAACTGTGGCAAGTTACTGAAAAGCAAGGACGATAAAATCAAACGTGATGTTGATGATTATTTGAAAGTCGTTGAGCAAGCAGGTTATGAAATGGCAACACAAAGTAGCATTTCAGAAGAAACAGAAGCAGGGCTTCAAAAAGAGCTTATGTCTATACCTGAATATATGAAACACATCGGAATGTAGTATTGTGTGTTAAATTCGTCTTTTGCATATCTGATTCCCTGCGGGAGGAAAAGATTGACCTCCGAAGTCAACTTCGAAGGCCTTTTCCAACCGAGCGAACTCTCAGATATCGCTTTGCAATTTTAGGATCTCTTCCAAGGGAAGTCCTGTTATTTCTGCGACGAGTTCGACCGCTAACTCTTTCTTCAAGGCCGCCTTGGCCGTCATTACTCTGCCTTCTCAAAGTATAGCTCCGGTAAAACAATTCTAACCTCGCGTTCTGTGTTTTCTTTCTGCCAGTAGACAATAAATCTTATTTTGGCTGTTTTGGGCACATAATTCTTATGCCTCAGCGACGCGATTTGTGTTAAAAATTGTTTAGAGAATCTGACAACTGCTTGTCCTTTGGAATTACTACAGCCATTCTCGTCAAAACCAAGGAACTCCCCACTATTCAGCTCCTTAATCAAATGCGGATAGTAAAGGAAAAAATCCAACTGAACATCCCGATGAGATAATTGCATGACCAATTCTTGAGGCGGCAGATAGGTTTGGGAATCAACAACCACCTGCATATCCTCGGCTGTAATAGAATCCAAATAAGTCCCATTATCGTAAAGGGTAAGATTGTGTTTTGCCCTGGTCATCCCAACATAAAGCTGGCGTTTCCCCTCGTTCGTTCCAGGGTTGAATTGGTCCAGCATCAGAAAGACATTGTCAAACTCCCGGCCTTTGGCCTTGTGAATGGTCGAAACAAAGATCGTTTCCATATTCTCGCCAATGAAATCTTCCAGCACGGACTCGCGGATAAAGATCTCCAGGTCAGATTTATACTTATACTTCGGATTCGCCGCCTCAAACTCTTGGATCAGATTAAGACAACTCTCTAAATTCAAGCTGCTGCCAAAACGCCCTGCCAGTTTCCGCTTAGCATTTTCCCAAAGATCATCCTGGATGATATAGACATCCTCCGCCAAATTAAGGCGGCTCAGAAAATAGCGGATTTCCAATAGGTTATAGAGACTAAAGCCTACATTGGACTGGATCAGCTTGGCCTGCCTGCCGTTCTTGATGAGCAATCCGGCAATCTGTAAAGCTTCTTCATTCCTCTTCGTCAAAACACATGTGCTTCCGGTAAGTTCTTCCGCGAGGATGTCCTTGACTAGCGGAGTAATCAAATGACGGCTTCGATAGCGGACCCGTTTAAGCTTGCCATTGTCACTCTGTACAGCCATAATGGGCGTGTGCTTTAAGCGGTTCGGAATGCGCCTTAAAAACTGGTTGGTAAAATCGACGAGGTTGCGCTTGCTCCTGTAGTTTTCAACCAGTTCAACCAGCACGGCATCTGGTTCCGTAATCAGGTTCTCCATATATTTGGAACTTGCGCCCCTGAATTCAAAAATATTCTGGTCATCATCCCCAACGGCAATGATCCGCATCCCCTCGTTCTGTTCCATCAAAGCCTTGACCAAGGCAAATTCATGGGCATCCATGTCCTGCGCTTCATCAATGACCAAGACCGTTTTCGTAATCCTGCCCGGTTCAACTTGTCCGTTCTTGATCCGCTTAATCGTTTCCAGAATGATATCGGCTGACTTTTCCAGGGAGCCAACTCTGCCCAATAAGTCAAAGCAGTAGGAATGAAAGGTTTTGATCTCGATGAAGTGGGCGGGATTGCCGATCAGCTTTAACAAACGCTTCTTGAATTCCGTAGCAGCCGATCTTGAAAATGTCACCATCAGCAATTGCTCATGCTTGACATCTTCCATTAACAGCAGGGACGCCAACTTATGCACCAGAATCCGCGTCTTGCCACTTCCTGGTCCGGCGGCGACGACAATGGTTTTCGATTCCTTGTCATTGATGATTTTTAGTTGGGTCGGTGATAATTCGCCAAACAGTTGTTTGAACTTCGAGGGTGTAATGTTTCGTTTGATTTCCTCCTGACGGCTGTCCGGAAAATATTTATGCAGAAAGGATAGGTAATTCAGCTTAAAATAATCATCCACAAATTGCAGGGCCTCTTGATAATTCCTGATCATTTTCCGGGCATATTCGCCAACAATATGGATTTGCTGGACTTTATTCTGGTAATACTGTTCTAGTCTCTGGTAATCCTCTACCTTGTAACGCTTTTTGTTGTCCTTCTCCAGACGTTCAATCGTCAGCGCATTATAAACCACCATAAAGCCGCCCTCGATCTTCAAGGCTTCGATTCTGGAAAGATGAAAAAGTGCATCCTCGATCTCTTCCGTGGTCGCGCTACTCCGAAAGAGGGTGGATCTCTCGGCATATTTATCTTTCAATTCCAAAACAGAAAAAGCAACCGGCACTTCCTCCTGACTACTTTCCTCCGTATCTGGGTCTGCTTTACTTAGCTCATAGAGTTCATCCAAAATAAATTGGGCGATATCATTCCGTTTTTCCAGCTTTGCTGTCAAGGTTTCTGAGTCAAAAAGCGTAAGCACGGCAAGATGGTTTTTAGAATGGGGTGTCGTCTGTCGTTTGATCCAGTTTTTGATCGCCCAAAGATT
>JARLHV010000022.1 GCA_031292055.1 Desulfosporosinus sp. | reverse complement strand
TGGCTTCCTTTTTTGTAATCTACCATAGCAGCTGTCACCCCTTTAATATAGTTTAACAGACTGCTACTACTTGCTCCACGCTAGAAGCTGTCCCGACTGGAAGTCGGGGGTATTAAACCAGGCGCATTGAAAATAAATAAATCGTGCATCGTGCCTAACTCTTGAATACCAATACTCGACCTTCTTCGCGCAAGGCGACTACGTTTTTATCACTATCATGAGTCTGGATTGAAGACAGCATGCGGCTAATCAGTTCCTCCTGGAAAATTTGTTCATCTTCGGGCAAAATTATGTCGTCATAAATTAACTTCTTTTTATATTTCCGCTTTAACAGTTCGACAATGAGCCCCACTTCACGTTGTGTCATACTATCTACATCCCGGGTTACTGTGATCACACAGATAGTTTCCTCGCTCCGAGAGGCAATATCAAAAACCCGCATGCTTTGCCTTTCAAGTTGATGGAAGAATTCCAAGGCAGGTTTCAGGACTTCCTGAAAAGAGGAGGCCTCCTGGTGTTGCTCAATCATAAACGTAAACTTAAGAGCATGTTGCTCACGCCAATAATGAACCGCCCCTACCTCAGGGTATCTCAACAGAATTGAAGTTATCAACCCTACTCCATCTTGAATACGTCCTCCATCTTTATATTGCAAATTATTATACATCCTTGTTTTCAGTCCTCTCTCCTCCACTGTCCTTATCTCAATTATTCGGCATGGGACAGCTTTTTCCTGCCTGGACACTCCTCTTGTCAATTGGGCATTTTTGGGCGACCGTCTCCCCTGAAATGAGACGCAGCATAAGGTCTGATATGCCAAAAAACAGGCGACCCCCAGGATCGCCTGTTTAAACATCTCGCAAATTTGACTACTTAGCGAAGTCAACCGCGCGGGTTTCGCGGATCACCACTACCTTGATTTGTCCTGGGTATTCAAGCTCTTCTTCAATCCGTTTACTAATCTCACGCGCTACGCGTGGAGCAAGCACATCGTCAATCTTGTCGGGTTTAACAATAATGCGAACTTCTCGTCCAGCTTGAATGGCGAAACACTTTTCAACCCCTTCAAAACTTTCGGCGATTTCTTCCAGTTTTTGTAAACGTTTAATATACGTTTCCAAAGTCTCTCTGCGTGCTCCAGGACGAGCCGCAGAAACCGCATCAGCAGCTGCAACAAGTACTGCAACTAAGGTTTTAGGCTCTACATCGTTATGATGGGCTTCAATAGCATGCACGATATCACTGGATTCCTTGTATTTTCTGGCAAGATCGACCCCAATTTGCACGTGTGTCCCTTCCATATCATGATCGACTGCTTTGCCGATATCATGCAGAAGACCCGCTCGCTTGGCAAGCTGAATGTCGACACCTAACTCCGCGGCCATCAATCCTGCTAGATGAGATACTTCTGTCGAGTGCTTCAAAACATTTTGCCCATAACTGGTACGAAATTTGAGTCGACCAAGCAAACGAATTAACTCAGGATGCAACCCATGCACTCCTGTCTCAAACGTCGCCTGTTCCCCTTCTTCGCGGATCTTTTGGTCGACTTCTTTCTGAGCCTTTTCAACCATCTCTTCAATTCGGGCTGGATGAATACGACCATCTGCAATAAGTTTTTCCAGAGCAATGCGCGCAATTTCCCGACGTATTGGGTCAAACCCCGATAAAATCACGGCCTCAGGAGTATCATCAATGATAAGATCAATTCCGGTCAGGGTCTCCAATGTACGGATATTACGTCCCTCACGGCCAATAATCCGACCTTTCATTTCATCACTAGGCAGCGCTACAACGGATACCGTCGTTTCCGCCACATGATCCGCAGCACAACGCTGTATGGCTAAGGCAATAATATTTTTAGCTCGTTTCTCAGCTTCTTCCTTAGCACGAGTCTCAATTTCCTTAATCATGATTGCCGACTCATAGCGAACCTCTTCTTCAACTCTTTTCAGCAAGAGCTGTTTGGCCTCTTCTGAGGTCATGCCAGATAAACGCTCTAGTTCAGCTTGTTCTTGGCCGACAAGCTGATTTAACTCTTCTTTTTGCTGTTCTACTTCACTTTCTTTACGGTGAATATTTTCCTCTTTTCGTTCCAGTGACTCGATTTTGCGGTCTAAGCTTTCCTCTTTTTGGAGCAAGCGTCGTTCAAGCCGCTGGAGTTCATTACGCCGTTCCCGAGTTTCCTTTTCAACTTCACTGTGAATATGCATGACTTCTTCTTTGGCAGCAATAACGGATTCTCTCTTCTTGCTTTCAGCTGCAGAATAGGCATTCTCAACGATACGTTTTGCCTCTTCTTCCGCAGATCCAATACCTTTTTCTGCAGTATTCTTGCGAATAGACCAACCTACTAAGACACCCAAAGCTAAGCCAACTAAAATGGCGATTAGCCCGGTAATAACTGTTTCGAACATACGTGCACACCTCCTTGTTTGTCAAAATTCTATTATTTTTAAATAAAAAAAACTGGTTCCTATAACCAGTCGGATTAAGCATAACCTTAAAGACGGGAGTCTTCCCCGTTTCCTACAACTCTCGTTAGTCAAAAAACCGTATATTATAGCTGACTACTACGAAATCTATAAGAAAACCTTCAAAGGTTAAATCTTAACAGAGACAGGTCTCTGCTAAGATTTTAATATCATTTGCAAACAATGTCAAGTTTGTCCTAAAAGGGTGCATTTTATACACTAGAATTTACAACCTCTTCATCACTATCGGTTTGAACCTGATAAAGTACATTCCTCACCATATCCGAGGGATACCCACGTTGAACAAGCTTCTGAGCAAGTTTTTGCTGAAGCCATAATTCACGCGGTATCGACCTCTGGGAAGGCTTCTTCTGAATCCTTTGTTCCCAACGCTTGCCCTCTTGTAGCCACCACCGTTTGGCGAGAGTTAAGCACTGCTGAAACTCTTCATCACTTGAATAGGTCACTGCCAAAACTCTCTCAATTACTTGAGATTCCAAGCCTCGATTTTGCAAATCTTGGCAAACTCTGCGCCGTGAATAACGTTTAAGTCGTTTTTGCGAAACCGTCATAGCCAGTTCCAAGTCGTTAAGATAACCCAATTTCTCCATTTTTTCCAGAACTTCATTAACTTCCGAATCGTCATAGCCCTTTTCCTGGAGACGGGTTTTTAATTCATAATGGGTGAGAGCCCGGCGTGATAAACAATCCACGGCAACTTCCTGGGCTTTTTTAAGAGGTTTAGAGCTCGTCAAGCGAATCATCATCTTCCGTTACTTCAGCTGTGGTTATTACAGCGTTCATGTTCGTGCGGATTAGTTGCTCAAGAACATCCGCCATATCCGGATGGAGCTTAAGGTATTCTTTGACGTTCTCACGCCCTTGCCCTAACCGTTCTCCATTATAAGAGTACCAGGCCCCCGCCTTATTAATGATCTCCATTTCGGTACCGATATCCACAATACTTCCTTCACGAGAAATTCCTTCTCCATACATAATGTCGAAATCTGCCAATTTAAACGGGGGCGCAACTTTATTTTTAACAATTTTCACCCGAGTTTTATTGCCGACAATATCTTGCCCTTGTTTCAAGGCTTCTTGCCGACGAATATCTATTCGAATCGTGGCGTAAAACTTAAGCGCTCTTCCACCGGTAGTTGTCTCCGGACTACCAAACATGACGCCTATCTTTTCACGAATTTGATTGATAAAAATGACACATGTATTGCTCTTGCTAATAGAGCCCGTCAACTTACGCAAAGCCTGAGACATGAGACGAGCATGCAAGCCAACATGGTTATCTCCCATTTCCCCCTCGATTTCTGCTCGTGGAACTAGAGCAGCCACAGAGTCAATCACAACGACATCCACAGCTGCACTGCGCACAAGTGCCTCACAGATTTCGAGTCCCTGTTCTCCCGTATCCGGCTGAGCGATCAGCAGCTCATCAATATTAACCCCTAAAGCCTTAGCGTATACAGGGTCGAGAGCGTGCTCTGCGTCAATGAAAGCAGCCGCTCCACCCAATTTTTGAGCTTCAGCAATAATATGGAGCGCAACGGTTGTTTTACCAGAAGACTCTGGTCCGAAGATTTCAATAACCCGCCCGCGCGGCACCCCTCCAACTCCTAAGGCAAGGTCTATCGCCAAAGAACCTGTGGGAATAACATCGATCACCATTCCCGCCGTAGATTCCCCAAGTTTCATAATCGAACCTTTGCCAAACTGTTTCTCAATCTGAGCAAGTGCAATGTCAAGTGCTTTTAACTTATTCGTTTCGGCCATTCCGTTATCCTCCTCATCTTGGTCAATTAACAATTCGTGTTTTGGCAAAACATCTGTTCGGTTCTCATTATAGATGTTGGGCTTGATACTTGTCAATTTGTTTATCTTTCAACCGACAACAAAACAAACGTTATTACAATTTTATTAAGTTTAATTTAAAAGCTAACCCCCTTCAAGGTTAGCTATTATTTAAATTAAGTTTTTCTAAATTATAAGTCAGTGTTTTCACGAGCTTTAGCTGGTTCAACACTTACCCTGCGCCCTTTGATCATAGCCTGATGCATGCAACTCTGAACCCGAGAGGCATATTCTTCAGGAACCTCTACAAACGTAAATTTGTCATAAATATTAATCGTCCCGATAATGTTTCCAGAAATCCCACTTTCATCGGCAATCCAACGGATAATGTCCTGAGGACGAATTTGTTGTATCCTGCCAATATTTATGAAGAAACGCACCATACCTACCGCTGCTCCCGTGTTTCGATAAGGTACATCCTCTTGATCTTTGCCTTCGATGCCTTCTTCTACATTCCCCTCAACCGCAAACTTTAAGGCAGCAGCCGCAACATCCATAGAATCATATTCCTCGAACAAATCTCCTACGATGGCACGGTAATTTCCTAAACGATTACTTTGGATCAATTTAATAAGTTGGTTTTTAAGGTTTTCCGCCTGCCGCTCACTTATATCCGCCAGTGAAGGCAGTTCTTGCCGACGGATTCTCGTTTTAATCAGATTCTCAATCAACCGGAGTTGGCGGTATTCCTTAGGCGAGATTAGAGTTATGGCCTGCCCTTTACGACCAACCCGACCAGTTCGCCCAATCCGATGCACATAAGATACTGGATCCTGAGGAATATCGAAGTTAATGACATGAGTGACATTATTAATATCTAAACCGCGCGCCGCAACATCCGTTGCCACCAATAGCTCCGTCTTCCCGTCCCTGAAGCGTTTCATCACTCGATCCCGCTGTTGTTGGCTTAAATCCCCATGCAGTCCATCTGCAAAATAGCCTCGCGCTTCAAGAGCTGCCACCAACTCATCCACACCACGTTTCGTTCGACAAAAAATTATCCCCTGGCCAATATCCTCTATATCAATAATTCTGCACAAGGCATCAACCTTAATACTTTCCCTTGCTTCATAGAATACTTGGTCAATCAGTGGAACCGTTAACTCATCCCGACTTACCGTTACAGAACGGGGGGTATTCATATAAGTCTGAGCTAATTTACGGATTCCTGGTGGCATTGTTGCCGAGAAGAGCATAATTTGTCGCCCTTCAGTCGGGACGTCTTTTAAGATGCTCTCAATATCTTCAATAAAACCCATATCCAGCATTTCATCCGCTTCATCAAGGACCACAATTTTGACATGTTGCAAACGAAGTGTCCCACGGTTTAAATGATCTAACAGCCGACCCGGAGTCCCAACGACCACCTGATAGCCCATGCGCAAGGCGCGAATCTGACGATCAATAGGCTGTCCGCCGTAAATAGGCAACGGTTTTACATGCCGATATTTCCCAACCTTGGCGATTTCTTCAGCAACTTGTATGGCAAGTTCACGAGTAGGAGTTACGATAAGCGCTTGAACCGCAAGAAATTTAGGGTTTACCTTTTCGGCAATTGGAATTGCAAAAGCAGCAGTTTTGCCGGTCCCGGTCTGAGCCTGACCGATAATATCAATCTCTTCAAGGGCTAAGGGTATTGCTTCTTTTTGGATCGGGGAAGGCTCTTCAAATCCCATTTCAGACAACGCTTGTAGAACCTGTTTGCTCAACTTAATATCTCCGAAAGCTTGTAAACGTTCAACCATAACCTAGTTATAGTCTCCTTTCACTGTCTAACATATACTGCCGCGCCTCATTAAGGGCCGCTTGAACAGTCAACTGACGAACCGACTCTCGTTCTCCATAAAACTGAAATTTTCTCGCATAAACGACCTTGGACGTAGCTATTCCGATATATACAAGACCCACTGGTTTTTGATCACTGCCTCCATCCGGACCCGCTATTCCCGTAGTTGAGAGGGCCAAATCCGAACCAACTTTAGAACGGATTCCTTCTGCCATTTGCTTGGCAACCTCTTCACTCACTGCACCGAAGTTTTTAAGATTTTCCTCACTTACCCCAAGCAGCCCTTGTTTTACGGAGTTAGAATAACTCACAACTCCACCGAGGTAAAATTCAGAACTCCCTGGTTCCTGAGTGAAGGCAGCACCAAGCAAACCTCCTGTACACGACTCAGCCGTGGCAATGGTTAAGCGCTTATCTTTTAACGTTTGTCCGACAATACCAATCATGGTTTCCTGATCACGACCAAATACTTTGTCTCCTAAACGCCGCCGAATTTCTTCTTCAGCACGATCTAGAGAATTGACGGCCTCTCCGGACGTCGTTTTCGAGCTTCTTGCCACCAAGCGAATGTGCATCTCAGCTCGTTTGGCCAGTAAGGCCATTGTAAGGTTTGGAAAACTCATCAGTTCACTGAGCGCTTCTTCAATTACTGATTCTCCGATACCAAATACTTTCAGGACACGTTCGTTCATCCGTTCAGCCTGCGGTCCGATAATCCGTTGCAACTCTAACCAAACATAATTATTGAACATAGGTCGCATTTCAAAGGGAGGACCTGGCAATATAATTACGGTTTTACCGTTTTTTTCGATAATGGCGCCAGGGGCCGTTCCAATGGGATTAGGGAGAATTTTTGCCCCCTTGGGGAAATAGGCTTGTTTCTCATCACTTAAAGGCATCGGAGCTTTCCGACGACCATAGAACTGCTTAATCTGTTCTAAACTGGAGAGGTCTAACTCCAGATTTAAATCCAAAACTTTAGCCACAAGTTCCTTCGTCAGGTCATCCACAGTTGGACCTAACCCCCCTGTTGTAACTAAGAGATCGGTTCGCCCAATTGCTTGGCGTAAAACCTGCTCTAAGCGTTCGAGATTATCACCAACTGTCGTATGGTAGTCTACTTCAATGCCCAAAGCAGACAGTTTCCCTGTCAAATAGTGAGCACTTGTATTGAGGGTTTCTCCAAGCAACAATTCAGTCCCAGTTGCCACAATTTCAGCTTTCATATAGTTTATCACTCTCCTACAATCAGCGCAAATGTTATACCTTTACACTCTACGCTTAGTTATTTCTCATCTTACCCAAGATTATCCTTCTTTCCATAAAAGCAGGGACACGATACATCGTGTCCCTGCTTTTAGGCAATGGTTTGTAAATATGTTCGCAAAGTCTCGCCACTTAAACTTTCTTCATTTTCAAGGATCTGAGTAATTTGCATTAACACAGGTTTGTTCTTCTCAATAATCCTTATCGTTCGTTCTTCAAGATCAGCTAAAATACCTTTCGTCACAGGTTGGCGCTGCTCGGCACTCAAAAGAGAAACATCCGTAACTCCCAAGGAAGACATTCCCGCCAGCAGCATCTGTTCAACGAGGTTAAGGGCTTGTTCGTAATCACCCATAGCACCCGTGCTCCGCGTACCAAGAATCTGCTCTTCCGCAAGTGCCCCTGCCAAGGTCACCATAATCTGCTCTTCCAGCATAACCTGAGTATAAAGATATAAATCATCTTTCGGGTAATGGCGAACATATCCCAAAGCCTTGCCCCTTGAACGAATTGAAACCTGAGAAACCGAGTTTGGCCGAACTATTTCCGCAAGTAAGGCATGACCACTCTCATGGATACCGACACGCCGCAATTCCTCGGCCGTTGGTTTCCGATCGAGTTTTTCTCCCAACATCACTTTCTCGACTGCTTCATGTAAATGTTGCTCAGTAATTTCACTAGCCATTTCACGCAAAGCAAAAATAGCCGCCTCGTTCGTTACGCTCTCCAAATGAGCTCCTGAAAATCCGAACGTTTCGTGGGCAATTTCTTCCAAATTAACTCCTTGGGCTAAAGGCTTACCTTTGGTGTGAATTTTCAAAATAGCAACCCTCCCCTCCTTATCGGGAAGATCAACTTTAACTTGCCGGTCAAAACGCCCTGGGCGGAGTAATGCAGCATCTAAAGCTTCCGGACGATTCGTTGCTGCCATCACTAAGATGTGCGCTCCTTGCTCAGCTTTCAATCCGTCCATTTCGACTAAGAGTTGATTAAGGGTTTGATCATACTCATGGTGGGAAACGTTACTTCCACGCTTCGCCCCTAAAATATCCATTTCATCAATGAAAATAATCGCACTTGTTTTCTTTTCTTTTCGCACCATTTCGCGTGCCCTTCGAAACAAGCCACGTACCCGTTCTGCTCCCACACCAGCATACATCTCTACAAATTCACTTCCAGATACCGATAGGAAAGCTGAATTAGTATACCTAGCCGCAGCTTTGGCTAATAACGTTTTCCCTGTTCCTGTCGGTCCGGATAACAATATTCCTTTTAAGGGTCGAATCCCTAAGGCTTTCATCCGATCAGAGTAAAGTAAAAAATCCAAAGCTTCCTGAAGTTCTTTTTTGGCAACACTTTGTCCCCCAATATCCTCAAAATCAATTGCTGTGGTGGTAATAGATACCCCATTTCCATTTTTTACAACTTGACGGGAAATGACAAAAGTCCAAACTAAATAGGCCCCAACAATGAGCAAGCCAATGGGTAATATATTATATCCTATGACAAGTAGAAAGGCGAAGATACCTACCCCCAAGCCAATTAAGATATCAAGTTTCATGCTCTCTCCCCTTTCTATATGATAACCTTATTGATTTTTACTTGGTAAAAATTTCACTTGACCATGCCTCTCAATTACTTCAATAAGTTGAGCATTTCCTTGATTCAGAATCACGTAAATTGCATCATTGTCCATTTCTAGCTCAAGCTGTACTCCTGCTTTTTCAGCCTGCGTTTTAACATTTTGTGCCATTTCTGTGAAATTCCCACGTGCGATTCCTTCTTGTAATGCAAACTGCATTTGGCCAAATAGTTTATTTAGGGTATCATTCGTTCGATCAAGGTATCGAATCGGTAATTCACCAGCTAACTTTTCTAAGGCAAGGCTAGCTGAGTGGAGATTTGTCAGGTGATTGGTAACCACGTCCATCTCATTTTGCCCATTTTGGGGCACAGTTTTAACGGAAACAACCCCTGGAATTTGCTGGCTTTGGCTTAAGATGGTAACATCAATCCATTTCTTCTGATAGATGACCTTGCTTCCTAATAACAAGCCAAATATAAGGAGACCAACAAGACTTATCAGCAGTATTCGCTGTTTTGTCATCGCATTTTCCTCCGTTTGCTACACTTCGTACTATTTCAACATTATAGCACGGGATATATCATTTCAAGAGGAGATCTTATATCCATTATAGGAAAAATTAAACTGTTTATGTTAAAAATGAGACTGGTAGAGACACGCTTCACCATGCCCTTACCCGTCTCATTTTTGAAAACTACAAATCCATCTACTACTTTATCAATTTCGAGACACCCACTTCTTTAAGTAGGTGCTCCTCATTTTACTTTCTCAGTAACTTACGCGCTTTACGCAAATAATCGAGACCGGAAATGACAGTGAAAATCAACGCGATATATAAAAAGGGCTGCCCAACGTGTAAGCCAACAATGGAAAGAGGCCAGTCATGCAACAATATGGCGGTAATCGCCACAACTTGAGTAATGGTCTTAACTTTACCAAGTTTACTGGCGCTAATCACAACCCCATCGACAGCTGCAATCGCGCGTAATCCTGTCACGGCAAACTCTCTTGCCAAGATGATCCAAGCTACCCAAGCCGTCACCTCTCCCAGCTCGACCAAGGAAATCAGAGCAGCAGAAACCAAAAGTTTATCGGCTAGAGGGTCCATGAATTTACCCAAGTTCGTAACTTGGTGGCGCTTGCGGGCGATATATCCGTCCAGACCATCTGTGGCAGAGGCTAAAATAAAGATCACTGCAGCCACCATGTCTTGATGAGGAAAAAGCGTCTGACCTTTGGGAACCTGGAGAAGTAAAAAGGTCATAAACACCGGTATTAAAACGATCCGGGCTAGAGTTAAACGATTGGGTAAATTCACGAAACAACCTCTCCTATTAAATCGTAGCTATCCGCCTCAAGGATGCGAACCTTAATCATGTCACCCACATGAAGTGAGGTCTGAGTATCTGTGATATAAACCTGCCCATCGATTTCGGGAGCGTCTCCTTCGGTTCGGCCCATCCACCGTCCGTCCGGTAGTTTCTGCTCAAGCATCACCGTAACAACTCGTTTAACCCAGCGTTGTTGCCTATCCAGAGAGATTTCTTGTTGAATCTGCATAATCTGCTCTCGGCGTTGTTCACGAACTTCCGGTGGAACTTGATCCTGCCTTTGGCCAGCTGGCGTATTTTCCTCCTGGGAATAAGGAAACACTCCCAGACGATCAAACTGGACACGCTGAATAAAATTAACCAACGTTTGAAATTCCTGCTCGGTTTCTCCCGGGAAACCGGTGATCATAGTCGTCCGCAGGGTGATATCCGGCATAGCGCTCCGTAATTTTCTAATGAGCATTTCCGCTTGCTCTATCGTTCCTTGTCGATTCATGTCTTTAAGGATCTTATTATCCGCATGCTGCAACGGTAAATCAATGTACCTACAAACCTTTGGTTCCTGACGAATGGTTTCAATCAGCTCGTCGGTAAAACGCTCAGGGTAACAATACATTAACCGAATCCATTCAATTCCTTCAACACGAGCGAGCTGACGAATTAGCTGAGGCAGACGAAGTTCCCCTTGAAGGTCGTGTCCGTAGCGTGTGGTATCCTGCGCCATAACCATAATTTCCTTGACTCCTTGAGCAGCCATTTCCTGCACTTCGCGTACCACAGATTCTTCCGAACGGCTGCGAAAATGTCCGCGCACATACGGAATGACACAATAAGTACAGTAGTTATCACAACCTTCCGCAATTTTTACATAAGCTAAATAATCAGGAGTGGACCGTTTACGGGGCATCGTTTCATCATGAAGAAAATCTGGTACGCCCGGTTTAATAAGAGTCGTTCGCCTGCCCTCAGCCGCCTGAACTATTTTAGTGATTTCATCAATATTTCCAGTTCCAAGCACACCATCTAATTCAGGTATATCCTGCATTAAGTCAGACCCGTACCGCTGCGCCAGGCACCCTGTCGCAATCAGGGTCTGAGCAGAACCAAATTCCTTAAAACCTGCCATCTCCAAAATAGTTTCAATCGATTCTTCCTTGGCCGATTGTATAAATGTGCAGGTATTTACTACAATAATATCTGCCTCTTCAGGGTTTTCAGTGACTAAGTAATCTTGGGCAAGAAATCCCGCCATCACTTCGCTGTCGACTTGATTCTTGGGACATCCTAAAGTGACAACTGCAACTTTTTTTGTCAACGTTACACCTCATATCATTGCTCTACCTTTTCTAGTATAAACCAACGCTTCCGCAAGGTCAAACTGAACGACCCTGCACTGAAGTACAGGGGTTCACGATTGCGACTGGAAGTCGCGATTACGGCTGAAGCCGTTTAAAAAGTGCGGACTGGAAGTCCTTATAAAGACTTAAGTCTTCTGAAAGACCTATTGCTGAAAG
>JARLHV010000021.1 GCA_031292055.1 Desulfosporosinus sp. | reverse complement strand
TGCTTCGTGGGTTCGGAATGCCGTACCGTGATTAGAGAAAAGGAGGTTCAAGAGCGTGGCTAAGACATCAATGGTTGTCCGCCAAAACCGTGGACAAAAATTCGCCGTGCGTTCGCATAACCGTTGCAAGCTTTGTGGACGTCCCCATGCTTACATGCGAAAATTCGGAATTTGCCGGATTTGCTTCCGGGACTTGGCCCATGCAGGGGAACTTCCTGGGGTCACAAAGGCCAGTTGGTAAAACATTGTAAGGAAGGGGGACGACTGAAGTGTCAATGTCAGATCCGATTGCAGATTTTTTAACACGTATTCGCAACGCGGGAATGGTTTATCATGATAAAGTTGAGGTGCCAGCATCTCGTATTAAAAAAGAGCTTGCAGAACTGCTTAAAGCAGAAGGGTACATCAAAGACGTAGAATACATTGCGGACGACAAACAAGGCGTGATTCGGATGTATTTGAAATACGGTCCCAATCGTGAGCGTGTTATTACCGGACTAAAGCGGATAAGCCGTCCGGGACTGCGCGTTTATGCGAAGAAGGATGAAATGCCGAAGGTTCTTGGAGGACTCGGCATCGCAGTTATTTCAACATCCAAGGGAGTTATGACCGATAAGAATGCCCGCAAAGAGGGCCTTGGTGGAGAAGTAATCTCCTACATTTGGTAGATTTCACAACGGAGGTGCAGTGAATGTCCAGAATTGGCAAGCGCCCCATTGGGATCCCCAGTGGTGTGGACTTCAAAATAGAGGAAAATGTGGTCACAGTTAAGGGCCCCAAAGGGACTTTAACGAGAACAATCCATTCATTGATGAACATTGTAGTAGATGGCCAACAAATTATTGTTAGTCGACCGGATGATGAGCCGTTAAGCAGATCCTTACATGGCTTAACTCGCACCTTAATCGCCAACATGGTGGAAGGTGTTACGAACGGATTCACAAAGGGATTGGATATGGTCGGGGTTGGATATCGTGCTGCCAAACAAGGGAACAAGCTGGTATTAACCGTTGGCAAGTCTCACCCTGTTGAACTTACCCCTATGCCAGGAATTGACTTTGAAGTTCCAGCTCCCAACAAAATCTTAATTAAAGGGATGGATAAAGAGCTCGTCGGTGCTTTTGCCGCAGTGGTTCGTTCAGAGCGTGAGCCTGAACCTTATAAAGGCAAAGGGATTCGCTACGAAGGAGAAGTCGTCCGTCGTAAGGTTGGTAAGACCGGTGGTAAAAAGGGCGCTAAGAAATAAGTAAATTGGGCAAGGGCCAAATCTCTTGCCAGTCGTGAAAGGAGTGAGTTCCCTTTGATTAAGCGCATTGATCGAAAAGCTCTTCGCATTAAAAAGCATAAGAGCATCCGCAAGTCTATTGTCGGCGCTGCTGGGCGACCGCGTTTGGCAGTTTTCCGGAGCTTGAATCATATTTACGCTCAAGTAATCAATGATGAGCTCGGGGTGACACTTGTTGCTGCTTCTTCCCTCGATCCAGAGTTCAAAGCTACTGATCTGTCCGGCGGGAATACTGCTGGCGCTCAAAAGGTCGGTGCATTGGTTGCGAAGAAAGCCCTTGAAAAAGGAATTACGCAAGTGGTATTTGATCGTGGCGGGAATGTCTATCACGGTCGAATCTCAGCATTGGCGGAATCAGCACGAGAAGCTGGACTCAGCTTCTAAGCTTGGGTAAAGGAGGGAAAAATCAAATTGGCGAAATTCGAAGCTAACAAATCAGATATGAATGAAAAAGTTGTTCATATAGCCCGTGTTGCCAAAGTTGTTAAGGGTGGACGTCGTTTCAGCTTTAGCGCACTCGTAGTGGTTGGAGATGGTCACGGTCGTGTCGGTGCAGGATTAGGCAAAGCAGGCGAAGTGCCTGAGGCTATTCGCAAAGGAATTGAAGATGCGAAGAAGAACCTCTTCAATGTTCCTATGCACGGAACTACCATAACACATCCTATTATTGGTGTGTTTGGCGCTGGGCAAGTGCTGTTGAAGCCAGCTTCTAAAGGTACTGGAGTTATCGCTGGCGGCGCCGTTCGGGCAGTACTCGAAGTTGCCGGAGTTCATGATATTTTGACGAAGTCTCTAGGCTCGGCGAACGCGCATAATATGGTCAATGCGACGATGGCGGCGTTGAAATCTCTTAAGCGTCCGGAAGAGATTGCCAAACTCCGAGGTAAGACCGTAGGAGAAATTCTAGGTTAAGGAGGGTTGGTCATGAAAGTAAAAGTGACACTGACAAAGAGTCCAATCGGTTATTCCAAAGCCCAACACAAAGTGTTACAAGCACTTGGTTTAGGAAAAGTCGGATCGAGTGCAGTTCATGAGGACACACCTGGGATACTAGGGATGGTTCATAAATGCATGCACTTGGTTACGATAGAAACACAAGCTCAATAGAAGGAGGTGTGGGCAAGCATGAAATTGCATGAACTAAAGCCTGCTGAAGGATCAACACATGCACCTAAGCGCTTAGGCCGGGGCGTTGGATCCGGACATGGCAAAACTTCTGGTAAAGGACACAAAGGACAAAACTCTCGAGCCGGCGGCGGTGTACGGCCTGGTTTTGAAGGTGGACAAAATCCATTGTTCCGCAGAATGCCTAAGCGAGGGTTTAGCAATATCTCTAGGAAGGATATTGTCGCCTTAAATGTTCGTGATTTGGAACGGTTTGAGGACGGCACGGTAGTTACGATCGAAAGTCTCTTGGAATGCGGTCTTATTAAAGCGGTTAAAGATGGCGTGAAGATTCTAGCAACAGGGGAACTGACCAAAGCACTGACTGTTAAAATTGATAAAGTCAGCCCAGCCGCGGCCGTGAAGATCGTTGCGGCGGGTGGAAAAGTAGAGGTGGAATAGGATGATTGTCGATTCCCTGAAGAATGCTTGGAATGTAGCGGATCTCAGGAAAAAAATCGGTTACACCCTTTTTATGTTTCTGATCTTTCGTATCGGAGCACATATTCCAATTCCCTTTGTTGATCATGCTGTACTGAAGAAAATGTTGGGATCCGGTGGTATGTTCGATTTTATGGACACGCTTTCTGGAGGCTCCTTTAAGAACTTGACCGTTTTTGCCTTGGGTATTATGCCTTATGTTACAGCGTCTATTATCCTGCAGCTTTTGACGATCGTGCTTCCCTCTCTTGAACGGCTTTCTAAAGAGGGGCAATATGGGCAGAAAAAGATCACAGAGTATACGCGATATGGAACTGTGGCCTTGGGCTTTATTCAAGCCTTCGGATTGACCTTCGGGATCCGTGCTTCTTTACTAATCACTAACCCTAGTATGAGATGGCCAATTTATCTACTGGTGGCGCTTGTTTTGACAGCGGGCACATCATTTCTCATGTGGCTTGGTGAAGCAATCACAGAAAAAGGAATCGGAAATGGCATTTCCTTGATTATTTTTGCGGGAATTGTTTCGCGTATTCCTGGGGCAATAAGCTCTCTGTGGGCTATGCTAAATGTTCATGAGATCAATGTTTTCTCAGTTATTGGTTTGCTTATCATCGTGTTATTCATAACTGCGGGTGTTGTTTATGTTGAAGAAGGGCAACGACGTGTGGCGGTTCAATATGCTAAGCGGGTTGTCGGACGGCGGGTATATGGAGGCCAAAGCAGTCATATCCCTCTGAAAGTGAACCAAGCTGGGGTAATTCCCGTCATTTTCGCGATTTCCTTACTCGCATTCCCTCAAACTCTTGCATCATGGATACCAACGTCTGCTTTTTCAAGGTTTGTGACCGTCTGGTTTAGTATGAATGGTAGTATAACCTCGATCCCCTATCTATTGATCTATGGTGTGCTCATCATCTTCTTTACTTACTTCTACACAGCTGTTACGTTTAACCCAGTTGATGTAGCAGATAACTTGAAGAAGTATGGTGGCTTTATCCCTGGTCTTCGTCCTGGGCGTCCAACAGCTGAATATTTGTCTAAAATATTGAGCCGGATTACGCTAGCCGGTGGTTTATTT
Source organism: Desulfosporosinus sp. (assembly GCA_031292055.1). Classification (GTDB taxonomy): domain Bacteria; phylum Bacillota; class Desulfitobacteriia; order Desulfitobacteriales; family Desulfitobacteriaceae; genus Desulfosporosinus. Next base: position 34,036 of record JARLHV010000021.1, on the reverse strand, counting down.
CTAGCTTTGATCGCAGTCCTGCCGACACTAGTTATTGGACTCACTGGACTCAAGAACATCTATTTTGGTGGAACATCCCTTCTAATTGTGGTTGGGGTTGCGCTCGAGACGATGAAACAAATTGAATCCCAACTTATGTCGAGGCATTATCAAGGCTTTATGAAATAAAGGAGGAAGAATTATGAGATTAATATTAATGGGCGGTCCTGGAGCCGGTAAAGGAACTCAAGCAAGTCCATTGGTGGAGAAATTCAAGATTCCACATATCTCCACAGGAGATATGTTCAGAGCCGCGATCAAAGAGGGAACGGCAATGGGTCTCAAGGCTAAATCGTTTATGGATGCCGGTGGACTGGTTCCGGATGAAGTGACGATCGGGATTGTAGCGGAACGTTTAGCAATGCCGGATTGTGCTGCCGGATTTCTGCTTGATGGGTTCCCGCGTACCTTAGCTCAAGGCAGTGCCTTAGCGGGTATCCTGGATACTCTTGGTATGAAACTTGATGCTGTAATTAATATTGAAGTCGCGCATGAGGTTTTAATCCCTCGCTTAACCGGACGACGGATATGTCGGACGTGTGGTGCCTCCTATCACATGGTCTTTAACAAACCTGAAAAAGAAGGGGTTTGCCAATGTGGTGGAGAGCTCTATCAGCGTTCGGATGACACGGTTGAAACAGCCGAGAATCGTTTAAGTGTCTATAATAAGCAAACAGAACCTTTGATTGCTTTCTACCAAGATAAAGGATTGGTTAAGCAAATTAACGGGGATCAAGCCATTGATAAGGTTTTTCAGGATATCCTTCAGGCCTTGGTCTAAACGACATGATTGAGCTGAAAAATGCGAACCAGTTGAACCGGATGCGCAAGGCGGGCCGAATCGTAGGGGAAACTCTTGCCCTGATGTGTGAGCTCGCAAAGCCCGGTGTCACAACTCTCGAATTGGATCGCATGGCTGAGGAATATATTCGCGCGCAGGGTGCCATACCGGCGTTTAAAGGGTATAATGGTTTTCCTGCGACGCTCTGTACTTCTGTAAATGAACAGGTAGTTCATGGAATACCCGGTTTAAGGTGTTTAGAATCTGGGGATATTATTAGTATAGATTGTGGTGCGGTCATAGACGGGTTCTTCGGTGATGCGGCTGTGACCTTACCCATCGGAGAAGTAGGTCAAGATATCCAGAAACTTTTAAGGGTGACTGAAGAGTCCCTGATGTTGGGTATTGCGCAGGCTAAGCTAGGTAATCGTCTCTATGATATCTCTTATGCGGTCCAAACGCATGTGGAAGCTAACGGTTTTTCTGTAGTACGTGATTATGTTGGGCACGGGATTGGAAGAGCCATGCATGAGGATCCCCAGATCCCCAATTTCGGCAAGCCCGGCCGGGGACCACGACTCGAGGTAGGTATGGCCTTGGCTATTGAACCCATGGTGAACATGGGTACGTATGAAGTGCAGACGTTAAAGGATCACTGGACTGTGGTTACGAAAGATGATCGGCCATCGGCCCATTTCGAACACACGGTTGCGATTACGGAAAATGGCCTGGAAATTCTAACTCGATGTTAGGTACGTGCCTGAGGATTGTCAGAGGAGGGGGAATGAACATGTCAAAAGAAGATGTTATTGAAGTCGAAGGTAAGGTTTTGGAGCCACTGCCTAACGCGATGTTTCAAGTTGAGTTAGCCAATGGACACAAGGTTTTGGCACACGTCTCAGGGAAAATTCGCATGAATTTTATCCGGATTCTTCCAGGAGATCGGGTCACGGTGGAGCTTTCCCCCTATGACCTGTCACGAGGACGAATCACATACAGGTTTAAGTAAGGACCAAAGGGAGGGATTACGGTGAAAGTAAAGCCTTCTGTTAAAAAGATCTGTGAAAAATGTAAAATTATTCGTCGCCATGGTATAGTCATGGTCATTTGTGAAAATCCGAAACACAAGCAAAGACAAGGCTAAAAGTTTCGGTTGCGCGGCTGATTGGAGAATAGTCTTCAATGCACCGATTTTATATTGATACAGAACTTAAATAGTTGGAGGTGTAAATTTTAGATGGCACGTATCGCTGGTGTTGACTTACCTCGCGAGAAACGTTTAGAGGTTGCCTTAACCTATATTTTTGGGATTGGGCTACCGACTTCACATAAGATTCTCGCTAAAACGGGCGTAAGCCCGGATGTCCGAGTGCGTGACTTGTCAGAAGACGAAGTCAGCAAGCTTCGAGAAGTTATTGATAAAGAGTTTAAGATTGAAGGCGACCTGCGTCGCGAAGTTTCCCTCAATATCAAGCGTCTTATGGAAATTGGTTCCTATCGTGGCTTGCGCCATCGGCGTGGACTTCCCGTTCGAGGTCAGCGCACGAAAACCAATGCCCGTACTCGTAAGGGTCCGGCTAAGACTGTTGGAGCAAAACGTAAAAAGTAATAAGGGGGGATAACTTAGATGGCACGTAAAGTTGTCCGGACAAAACGCCGGGAACGTAAGAATATTGAAAGTGGAATTGCTCATATCAAATCCACGTTTAACAATACCATGGTAACCATCACGGATACCAATGGTAACGCACTCTCCTGGTCTAGTGCGGGCTCGCTTGGTTTTAAAGGTTCTCGTAAAAGTACGCCTTTTGCTGCCCAAATGGCAGCAGAAACCTGTGCTAAAGTTGCGATGGAACATGGCTTAAAAGATGTGGAATGTTTTGTAAAAGGCCCAGGCGCTGGACGTGAAGCGGCAATTCGCGCACTCCAAGCTGCAGGCTTGGAAGTTAATTTAATTAAAGACGTGACACCGATTCCACACAATGGCTGTCGGCCACCGAAACGCAGAAGGGTATAGGAGGTGTGTAATCATGGCTAGATATACTGGTCCAGTCTGTCGCTTATGTCGTCGTGAGGGATTGAAATTATTCCTCAAAGGGGAACGTTGCTATACCGGAAAGTGCGCGATTGACCGTCGTGCCTATGCTCCCGGACAACACGGCCAAGCTCGGGCGAAGAAGCCTACGGAATACGGTCTTCAGTTACGAGAAAAACAAAAGGCACGCCGAATGTACGGTGTCATGGAAAAACAATTCCGTCACTATTTTGACGAGGCAGCTCGTCGCAAAGGGGTAACTGGTGAAAACCTGCTCACCCTGTTGGAACGTCGACTCGATAATGTCATTTTCCACTTAGGGTTCGCTTCATCTCGTCCAGAAGCTCGTCAACTTGTGAATCACGGTCACTTTACCATTAATGGTAAAAAGGTTGACATTGCTTCGTATTCTGTACGGGTTGGAGAAATTATTGCTGTTAAAGAAGGCAGCAAGAGCTCACCTCGTATGAAACAACTTCTCGAAAATCTAGGTTCTCGTACAGTTCCTGGGTGGATCAGCTTGGATGCCAATACTGCTGCTGGTACTATTGTCGCACTACCTACTCGTGAAGATATTCAACTGCCCATCCAAGAACACCTCATCGTGGAGAAATACTCCCGTTAATGTTGACGTTCTGCCCACGTGGGTTGGCTGGTTTGTATATCAAGTTCTCGAGAAAGAAGGTGCATACCGATGTTAGAAATCGAGAAGCCTAGAATCGAGTGTATCGATCGTTCTGAAGACGACTCCTATGCAAAATTTGTCGTTGAGCCTCTTGAAAGAGGGTATGGGATTACTTTAGGGAATTCTCTAAGGCGCATCTTGTTATCCGCGCTTCCAGGGTCAGCGGTGACATCGGTCAAAATCGAAGGGGTACTTCACGAGTTTTCCACGATACCCGGTGTATTGGAAGACGTTACGGACATTATTCTCAATTTGAAGTCCCTCGCTCTGAAAGGTTATACGGATGAACTGCGGGTTATTCGCATAGAGTCTCAGGGTGCAGGGGTTGTTCGAGCCGCAGATATCATCAGTGACCCAGACATAGAGATTCTGAACACTGACTTAAAGATTGCTACCTTAGATAATGATGGCAGGCTCTTTATGGAAATGACGGTGGAACGCGGCCGTGGCTACGTTTCTGCGGACAAAAATAAGAAACCCGATCATGTCATTGGGGTCATCCCCATTGACTCCATCTTTGCTCCAATCTATAAGGTCAACTATACGGTAGAGGATACCCGGGTTGGTCAAATCACGGACTATGACAAGTTAACCCTTGAAGCATGGTCTAATGGCAGTATCTCACCGGAAGAGGCTACCAGTGCGGCAGCCAAAATCCTGAGTGATCATCTGCGCCTTTTCATGGGACTCACTGATAAACTCACGAATGTTGAGGTTATGGTGGAAAAAGAAGAGGAAGCCAAAGATAAAATCCTCGAGATGACGATTGAGGAACTTGATCTGTCCGTTCGATCTTATAACTGCCTGAAACGGGCAGGGATCAACTCTGTTGAAGAATTGACCCAAAAAACCGAAGAAGACATGATTAAAGTGCGTAACCTTGGTCGCAAGTCTTTGGAAGAAGTGGAATTTAAACTAAGAGATTTGGGTTTATTGTTCCGCCCAGCTGAGGACTAATTCGGTGCAAAAGGAGGGGAATGTAATTGGCTTACCGCAAGTTGGGAAAAAACACAGGTCATCGCGGGGCAATGTTGCGTAACATTGTCACTTCCCTGTTAAGACATGAGCGTATTCAAACGACCGAAGCACGTGCCAAAGAACTGAATGCTATTGCTGAGAAGATGATTTCACTTGGCAAGCAAGGCGACTTGGCAGCACGTCGTTCAACGATGGCTTATCTCATGGACGAAGATGTTGTTACAAAATTGTTTGATATCATTGCGCCGAAATATGCTGACCGTCAGGGAGGCTATACTCGTATCATGAAACTCGGCTTACGTCGAGGAGATGCTGCCACAATGGTAATCATCGAACTCGTATAATGCGAGTTGTTAAAGGCCGGGTTGCTTAAACATTGTTTAAGCAGGCCGGCCTTTGCTGACGGTGTTGGTATTCGAGCTTTCTCAATTAGTAAGGGAGTGATCTCGACCAATGAAAGTGCTACAGGTGCAGAACATTCGTTATGGCAAGATAGTGAATGGAGTGGATTTTGACTGGCACCAGGGCGAGATCATCGCGCTTATGGGCGCCAACGGATCTGGAAAATCCACCTTGGCCCATCTTTTGGCCGGTTTAATTGAGCCTGAGGGAGGGCAGATCCGTCTCGCCCTTGACGGTACAGTTTGTGATTGGAACACAGTAAAGCGCTGGCAGGAGATTGGCCTTGTTGGGCAACATCCTCGTCGACAAACGATTGGGGCAACCGTCGCTGAAGAATTAGGCTTTGGGCTTATGAACCTTGGCATGACTAGTCATGCGGTACAAAATAGAGTGCGGGAGTTGGCGATCAGCGTAGGCTTAGGGGGTAAAGAAGATCAGTCCCCTGCAACGCTTTCGGGTGGGGAACGACAAAGGCTCGTGACGGCAGCTATTTTAGCCCTGCAGCCAGCGTTCCTTATTTTAGATGAAGCCTTAACCATGCTCGATACACGCGCTCAAGCGAAGGTATTGGAGCTGCTATTTCAAGCTCGCACTGAAACAGGGCAACTTTGGATTACCCATGACTGGGAATTAGCAAGCCAAGCCAATCGTCTACTAATTATCCAAAATGGGAAGCTTGCAGACCTTGGTAAGCCGAGCGACGTTTTTGCCAACAGAGAGAAGTGTGCGCTGTATGGCCTTGGCGAAGTATATGCCAAGCCGATCTCGCTAACACCGAAATATCTACAGATTAAAGACGTAGTGGGTTTGGCAAGGCCAAAGGCAGTACTGAGACGACCTGTCTTGGAATGGAAACAGACGAACTATGTATCCCGTCTGCAGCTCGATAAGGTCGTAAGAGCAGGCGAGTTTATTGGCATAGTTGGTCCTTCAGGTTCAGGAAAAACGACGCTTTTAGAAAGTGTGATAGGGCTTATCTTGCCCAATGAAGGGCAACTTATGGTGGGTGGAGTACAAGTTAGCAAAGTCAGTTTAAATACTCTGCGCAGAAAAATACGTTTAGTACTGCAAGAGGCGGGAGAATACCTGATTGGTCGTAGTGTTTATCACGAGATTTTCTATAGTGATTCCAGGCAAGAGTTGAAGATTAAAACCCAGGAGAAATTAGCTGTATTAGAGGAATTTGGCCTCTCAGTAAGTTTGGCAGAGGTCGCTCCTGAACGCTTGAGTGGGGGAGAACGCCAAAAGATTGCCCTAGCAGCAGCCTTGCGAACCGCTCCAGAGATTCTCTTACTGGATGAGCCTTTAATTGGACTTGATGCAACGAGTCGAGCAGGGATTCAGACGATAATTTCAGCATGGAATGATATAACGATTTTATATGTAACTCACGATCTAAGAGAGGTCTTGCAGGACGCCGACCGGATTTGGCTGGTAGAGAGTGGAAACGTGATTTTGGATTGCTCTATACAGTGTTGGCAAGAGCATCAGGAACAATTTCGAGCAGCAGGTGTCCGCTGCTAAAGGAGGGAGAGCAGAGTATCAAAGTTTTTGAACTCTATTGTCCAGGTAACAGTTTGTTGCACCGTCTTGATCCGAGGGTAAAGGTTGGCGGGTTAGCCGCTTTATCTCTCTTAATGACAATAACCCGGTGGCAAGGTCTTGCCTTAAGCTCCTTTGCTCTCCTAAGCCTTGTGTTTTTGAGTCGTACTTCTCTATCTATCTATCGTTCGCTCATAGTTGTCCTTGTCTGGATGGGGTTATTTTACGGCCTGGCAGCAGGGTGGGTTTGGCCAGAAAACAGTGCTTTTTGGTTTGGTCATTGGTCTCGAAGTGGTTTAGTACAAGCCGGTGAAATGCTCTGGCGCATCGCCTTGGTCTTTGGATTGACCCGTCTTTATACGGCAGTTACTATGCCCCTTGAGCAAGGGCTAGGAATAGCCTACTTTTTTAACCCGTTCATTCGAATTACGCCAAAAGCCGCTGATTTTGCGCTTTTACTTACCTTAACCCTGCGCTTTATTCCCTTGATTGGGGAAGAAGCAACCTTAATTTGGAAAGTCAGGGTCTTAAAAAGCGAGTGGCCTCTTTCGAGGCTTAGACAATCCTGGGAGTTAACTCAGCTCATTGTGCCGCTGATTTTGCTTAGTTTGAGACGGGCAGAAGAACTTGCTGAAAACTTGATGGCTCGAGGCTATGGCTCGGGCAACTATCGAACGCTCATATTTCATGAGCGGACTTCTAAGGATCGCTGGGGAGTTCTGATCGTAGGAGTTTGGGGAATATTACTTTTGATCTGGAGATAGATTGAAATCCAGACGTAGCGGAGGCTAGGATCAGCAATGCGAAACATTAGGTTACTATTAGCATATGACGGAACGAACTATCATGGCTTCCAGCGACAGCATGAAACTCATGGCCCTACTGTGCAGGGAACCTTGGAAGCAGTATGGGCGAAATTGGTCGAAGAAGAGGTAACTCTAGCTACGGCAGGCCGGACGGATACCGGCGTGCATGCCTCCGGACAAGTTGTGAATTTTATGACTTCGGCAAGGATCCCGGAAGAAAAAATCCCCAAGGCCTTTAATAGCATGTTGCCCAGGGATATACGTATACTTCAGGCCGAACAGGTTTCGGATGACTTTAATGCTCGCTGGTCAGCAAAGTGGAAACGCTACGATTACCAGATGGACAATAACCCCATCCCCAACGTCTTTACGCGCCTTTATGCCTCTCATGTGCCTATTCCCTTAAATGTGGCAGAGATGCAGAAGGCAGGAAAACTTTTGGAGGGACGTCATAATTTCAAAACCTTTGCGGCAGCTGGTGGGGCAAGTAAGACGTTTGAACGAACGATTTATCGCTGTCTCGTCAGAAAAGATCAAGGTTTAATTAGAGTATCCTGCGTAGGAGATGGGTTTCTCTACCATATGGTTCGTATTATGGTTGGAACATTAATGGATGTGGGAAAAGGTCGGATTTCTCCTCAAGAGATTCCAGAAATTATAGCCAGTCAGGATCGCAAACGGGCCAGAATGATAGCACAGGCGCACGGCTTAAGCCTTGTTCATGTGCATTATACGGAAGAAAGTCCATTTGAGATTTTTGAAGACCTTTTGTCGGCGGGTCATTAACCGTTAATCGAGGTTCGTGGTTCAACTATTGATAAACAAATATCGTAAATCAAGTACGAAAATACTTGACAAGAGATAGAAATTAAAATAGAATAGCAATATGAGTTTTTATGCCTTGGCTATGATTGAGCCCCATGACCTTGGTATATCGCGAGCATGATTGAGCCCCATGCTAGTGTGATAAAAACAGAAAACTGCTAAATTGGAGGGAAAGTCATGACCACGTTTTTTGCGAAAGCACAAGACCAAGACCAAGATCGCAAATGGTTTATTATTGACGCTGCAGGAATCCCCTTGGGTCGTATTGCTACTGAAGCAGCACGTCTTCTAAGAGGTAAACATAAACCGACATTCACCCCTAATGTTGATACTGGGGATCATGTCATAATTATCAATGCTGAAAAATTAGTCTTAACTGGTAATAAACTTAACGATAAGATGTATCGTCGTCACTCTGGATTTCCTGGTGGGTTAAAAGAAGTTCCTTATAAAAAGTTAATGCAGATTATGCCAGAACGAGCTATGGAACATGCTGTGAAGGGAATGCTTCCTCATAACAAGTTGGGCGCTCAGATGTACACAAAGTTAAAAGTGTACAAAGGAGAAACACACCCCCATCAAGCTCAACAACCTGAAATCTGGACGATTCAATAGATTTAGGAAGGAGGAAGTAAAACATGGCAACTCAATTACAATATGCTGCGACAGGACGACGCAAAAATGCAGTCGCTCGCGTTCGTCTTATTCCTGGTGAAGGTAAGTTCATGATTAACAAACGTGAAGTAGCGGAGTATTTCGGCAAGAAAACACTGGAGATGATTGTGCAACAACCATTTAACATCACAGATACGCTTGCAAAATATGATGTTATCGCTCTCGCCCACGGGGGCGGCACCACAGGTCAAGCTGGTGCAATACGTTTAGGTATTGCCCGAGCTTTACTGAAGGCAGATGCCAGTCTCCGCCCCAGTCTTAAGAGAGCTGGTTTCCTCACGCGTGACCCACGTATGAAGGAACGTCGTAAATACGGCTTAAAGAAAGCTCGTAAAGCTCCACAATTTTCGAAACGTTAATTCGTTAAAATCACGATGCCCTCAGACCCTTGCGGTTTGGGGGTTTTCTTATTTTTAAGACCCTATCGGTACCCCTTGAATTTGAACGAAAATAGACAAGAAATACACACATAATACACAAGGAAATTAGATTAAATCTATCGCTTTCGTTAGCTCTTCGATATCTTTGTGCGTATATACCTTGTCGGTAATATCTGTACTCGCATGACCCATAATACGTTTAATACTTACTTTATTGGCTCCTGCATTGTCCATTAGCGTGGCGAAGGTGTGGCGGCAATCGTGTGGTTTGTGATCAAGTCCTAGCTGAGTCATAATAACCTTCCATTTTTCTTCGTAGTAGTTCCAATACCTCATTTGTTTTTCTTCGTGATTGGTGATTAAGAACTCATGGCCTTCTGACTTTCTCCTAGCTACAAATGGGAGGATCTTTTTATTGATTGGCACGATTCGGTTCTTCCCTGCTGCAGTCTTAAGCCCACCCTTCATAGTACGATTTTCAATATCAATATCGGCTGTTTTCATTAAAAGTAATTCGCCAATTCTAAATCCTGTATAAATCAGGATTAAAACTGTATCAATGAAATCCATTCTATCCACGTTGCTGAAGAGCGATTGTATCTCTTCATCAGTGAATGGCTTCCTGGTATTTTCGGCTTCATTCTCACCAATCTCTACGAACCTGGAATAATCCTTAGTCACAATATCAGTTTCGAGTGCGTACTTGAAAAGCTGATTGAAGAGCACTTTGATTTTCCTCAAGGTCCCATGTCCTCGTTCGCACTGATCTATCACACTTTGCATGTGTGGTTTTTTTATTTCCACAAACTTTAAGTCAAATAGTTCAGCCGATAGTTTATAGGCAGCGTTATATCCATTGATTGTTGACTTTGTTGCCTTGCTAAACTTTTGTTCTGACCATTTCTGAAATACTTCAGAGAATGTCACCGTAGATGCTTCCAGCGTGTAGGGGTTCTTATTGAACTCAGCAAGTGCAATTAGGGCTTTAGGGCGAGTTTCGTAGTATCCAAGATTCCGATAGAGTTGCTTGCCATCGTCGGACCATCCAGTGGTTAACCTAACTCCAAAGGGTTTTCTCCTTTTACCGGAGAGCCTGAATACGCAACCATACCCGTTAGGGTTACGCATGATCGATAGTCCTCCTGTTCTATTTAATCGTGAACTTAGGAACTAATGTTCCCTGCGAAGGGTAAAAAATATACCCTCTTCATTGAGTGCATATTTTTCCATTATTGCTTCATCACTTAGTAAATCTTTTCAACCTAGCTAATTCGGACGGAACCCCCCTCGTTGATGCAATCTCTTCTATTGTGCACGCGGTGTTCATATACTGGCGCAGTATCCAGTCGGGAAGAAGCAACTCCACCGCGAATCTATTTGCTTCATGCTCAATCCTATCAATAGAGAACAAAGTGTTTGCTCTTAAAAAAGGAGTATTGGCCCTTGGATGCAGGATGTCGTGCGCCAACTCATGGGCACAGGTGAAAAGTTGATCCATTTTATTCGAATCACTATTAATGTGAATAAATCGGTGTCGTCTATAGGAACTATGGTACCCAAGCGTACTGCCCAAGGGTTCCCTTAGGATTATAATTCCCTTGAAATCTGCAATCTCAAAAGGGTCATTTGTTTTATACTTGCGAACGAGTTTGTCCACAATCTGCTTAATTCTGTCCATGCATGAACCTCCATAAAAAGCGTTACCGATACTTTTTAGGGGTAAACTTCTTCTTCGCAAGCTGCACCGCGAGCCTCATTGAGTTCTCAAGTGAAATGCGCATGAGTTCCTTTGTTTCATCGTCTAAGGGTTCCCCGTTGAAGGCAAGAGATTCATCGCTTTCGAGGTCGGAGAGGATTTTCTCTATGTCCCTGGCAACGTCTCGTTCGTCTTTTAGGGTGAGAGACGAGGGGTTAGTGGAAGTGGGCGAAAGCGGGATTGTTCCAACTAAAGAATCTGCTGAACACTCAAAAAAATCAGCTAAATTCTTTATCATCTCTGGATCAGGACCAGACTTGCCAGATTCCCATTTATTTACCGCTTGTTGCGTTATTGAGAAACGTTTGCCTAATTCTTCCTGAGATAACCCCTTTTTATTCCGTTCCTCTTTAATCCTTGTTCCTATAATACTAATCACAACCACCTCCGAATAATCTAATGTAATTATACAACTATGCGTTGTAGCATTCTACAAATACAATAAAAAGTTGTTTAATAATATTGACAACAACTATAGGTTGTGAGATAATAAATTAACGAAACAACTAAGGGTTGTTAAAAGGAGGCAGAGGAATTGAGGGATAAATTAATAGGATACCGCGGAACGCGTTCACAGGAAAATATGGCAGCCATGTATGGCGTGACGCAACAAGCGTGGAGTAAATGGGAAAAGTCTGGTTCTGCTCCGTGCCCAGCCATGATGAAGCAAATTGCGAATGATTCAGGGATACCAATGGAGGAACTTTTTTTTGACATTTTCAACAACCATAAGTTGTTAAAAAGCGATGCCGCAAGAGAGAGGGATGACACAGATACCTACTAGCTTGTCCTAGCTCGGCTTAATTATGCAAATAAATTGGAGTTGATTAAGAATGACGGAAACTAACGGAAAAAGCCTATCGGTTCAAGAGGCAGCGGAGCTGCTTAACAAATCAAAGCAATTCATCCGGATTGGCTTACAGAGAGGAATTTTACCTTTCGGATCAGCGGTGAAATTAAGTACGAAGTGGACCTACTATATTTCGCCCACAAGGTTTTATGACTACGCTGGAATGAGATAAGAAGTGACATTGAAAGGGGAAAGCGCATGAGCAATTTAATCCCAATCGAATATCAAGGCCAAAGGATTTTAACCACTAAGCAATTGGCTGAAGTCTACGAAACAGAAGACGTAAGAATTCAGCAAAACTTCGCAAGAAACAAAGATCATTTTACCGAGGGTAAGCATTATTTCATGCTCAAAGGTGAGGATCTTAGGGAATTCAAAGCTAACTATCTAGAAGATAGTAACCTTAAATTCGTCCCCGAATTAACACTATGGACAGCGCGCGGGGCAAACCGCCATTGTAAAATCCTAGACACTGACAAAGCGTGGGAGCAGTTCGACAACCTGGAGGAAAATTATTTTAACCCCAAACCAAAGCAAATGACGCAAGCAGAACTAACAGCTGCGATAGCCCAAAATCAAGTCGAGCTTGAGCGTAAAGCAAATGCAGCATTTGAAATCGCAACTAAAGCCAGTAAGCAAATAAACGATGCCCTTCATATTTTCACAACTCCACCCGAAAAGGATTGGGCAGATTCAATGAACTCCATAATGCGTGGAATTTGCCAGACGAATAATTTAAGCTACGTTTCATTCTATGGTGACCTGTATACAGAACTAGAAGATTTGGCAAAGGTGAACCTGAAATCACGCCAAACCCGGCTAAGGGCAAGAATGGCTGAGCATGGTGCGACTAAAACCACTTGCAAAGAAGTATCAAAGCTTTCGGTTATCGAATCTGACGCTAAGTTAAGACCCATCTTTGAGGGGATTGTACGTAAGTATCAGATCAAGTATGAACTGGTGGGAGGTTAGTTAAATGGTCTGCAACTTCCTCAAAGACTCATCCGGCAACATACTAGCAATCTTCTGTACTCGCAGAGAAGCAAGGGGCATCATGGGAGAACTCAGGAAAGCTATGGTTTGCAGAAAGTGGGATATCTGCCAAAAGTGCGAATCATACATGGCTTGCCTGAGTGAATTAGAAAAGCGGAAGGAGAAGAAGTCATGGTCAACCTAAAATTTAAGGAGGAAAAAGATGAAAAAATTAATTAAATCGGTAATTCTATCTACTACGTTAACCCTAGCGTTCACATTACCTGCATTTGCTGAAGGCACTATAAATTCAACCGACCCAACCCAACAAATTGCGAATCTAAGGATATTCGAGATCCCATGTAATTCATCCATCGCCTTTAATGGTAGAATCTTTGACCTAATCACTGAGCTACAAATTCACAAACTGAAAGTCGAACCTGATATTACTTTTACAAGCAACATCCAAAATTTGATGATTGCGCCAAGTGGAAATGTATTATCCCTAGAGGCTAGGCAACTTGATACTCTTATACTTTTGTCCTCCTACGGTATTGTAACCGACGATGAGGCAATGTCACAGGCGCGATTGCTCATGGCAGAACAAGATACACTGCTAACCACATTACGATGATACATTCCCAAGCGGTATTTTTGACCCATTGGATGGGCATGTTAATAATTTTTTATTTCTGGTGCGGATATCAAAGTATGAAAAGAAAGAAGAGTGTTAAAAATGCAAAAACTAACTAATGTTCAGATCCTAGCCGTTTGTAATCTTACAAATCATCCTATGATTGATTACTCGTCAGTTAACTCCCATACAGGCGGCAATATCAATGCAACAGTTTGTTCCACGAAAGACGCTAATATGGCTGAAATACTTGACGAATTAAACATTATCTTTCCCGTCATGACCGTTGAAATTAACCCCTGGGTCTCCGAAAGCGGTAATAAACTCTACAATATTCAATCTGATGGTGAACCTATCGCATGTCTGCACATGAATTTTAGCAAAAAAGAAGAAGCCCCTGCTGTCACAGAGGCCCCCGAGGAAATTATTCATCCTGAGTATAACACAGAATGGCCCGTACTTGAAGAAGGTGAGCCACTTCCGCTAACAGGCAGAGAAGTTTACCTTGAGTTCCATGAATCGCGTGAGGATCTTGGGGAAGTGGGAGGTGATTTCTAATGCCAGCAGTTGGATTCCTTTGCAATGGTCAGAACATAGCGTTTGATACTTGTCTTAATGAGTGCCCTTTCTCTGATCAATTCCCAGGCGGACGTTGTCTCAGTAAACGCACTCTTCGTTTTATCGCAGAGCAAAGGGAATGGGCAGGAACCCCTTCTACAACTCAACTACTGAAAGGTACCCGCGAAGCCGTGTTTGAGATCATCTACCCTTACTACATTGATCCACAAAAGGCGATCTTCCGTATTATTGGGACGAAAGGTCATGGTCTCCTGGACCAATACGTAGGCAGTAATGAGTTAGGCGAGATCAGGATAAAGGATGAAATATCATCCGGGGCCTTCGATTTCTACGATCCAGAGACAGGTGACTTCTATGATACCAAAACCTCAGGATCCTACAAGATACGTAAGGCTATGGGACTTTATCAGGTTGATGTTCCTACGGGCGAAGTTTATAAGACAGGCGAGAAGAAGGGAAAACCCAAAACAAAGAAAGAGTGGCGTGAAGGTGGTTACATGGATTGTCTAGACTGGAAAATACAACTCAATGATTACCGCCTTAAATTGGAATCATGCGGGTTTCCTGTCAAAAGGATGTTTGTTGAAGCACTGGCAAGGGATAGTGGTCTTAAGGCGGCTGCCATGAACGGAGTAGAACAGAACGGAACGCTTATCCCCATTGGGAATATACCAGACCGTCATATCAAGGCATATATGCAAAGAAAGAAAGACCTTTTAATTGGAACCATGGAAGTCAACTCAACCCCACCTAAGTGCAGAACCCGTGAAACGTGGAACGGTAGAAAATGCCAAGGCTATTGTAATGTATCGGAATATTGTCAGATAGCAGAGGAGGTAGCGCAATGAACGTTTACCAAAAGCTGATTGAGGTTCGGAAGTCTGTTCCATATCTTCAAAAAATATCATCGGGTGCCCAATATCAATATGTTGGAAGTAGCCAAGTATTAGCAAGTCTAAAGGAAAAAATGGATGAACTCCAACTTCTGCTTATCCCGAAAGTGACAGGGCACAAGGTATCTGAATCAATCGTGGAGCAACATGAAAAGGACACGAACAATGTAACCAAACGTACGACAACATACTTTACAGAGATCGATATGACCATGACGTGGGTTAACGCAGAAGATCCAAAAGAAACTATTGAATGCCCTTGGTACGGTCAGGGTGTAGATATATCGGGGGAAAAGGGAGTGGGTAAAGCACTCACCTATGCTGAAAAATATTTCATGCTCAAATTTTTCAATATCCCAACGGATAAAGATGATCCCGATTCATTCCAAGCAAAACACGACGACAAGGAACCTATGCAAAACCCAAAAACTGATTCGCCGAAATATACTGCGGATTCTCAATCTACTACTATCGCTGATAAATCATGTTCTGAATGCGGAAATAGTATCAACCATGCGATACAAGCATTCTCGGAAAAGAAGTTTGGTAAGGCACTCTGTATGAATTGTCAAAAGAAACAAAGTCAAGGAGCCAAATAAAACGAAAGAGGTGCAATCTATGAAAATTATCAAACTCCAAGCGGAGAACGTAAAAAAGTTAAAGGCGATTGAGATTATTCCAGAGGGTAATGTGATCAAGATTTCAGGAGCCAATGAACAAGGAAAGACGACTGTTTTAGATTCCATATGGTGGGCTTTGGCCGGAACGAAAGGTATCCAGGAGCAGCCGATAAGAACGGGTGAGAAGAAAGCTAATGTCGTGGTTAACCTGGGGGATATGATTGTCACTCGAAAATTCACGGCATCAGGTTCAACGCTTGAAGTAAAAAACCCGCAAGGCCTTAAGTATCCAAGGCCGCAAGACATGCTTGATAAACTCATTGGCAAGTTTTCATTCGACCCTTTAGCGTTTGCCAAGGCTGGTAAAAAGACTCAAGTTGATACGCTTCTGGGCATAGTAAATATTTGCGTCGATACGGATAAATTGGGCAGTTTGGCGGGTGTAACCGTTAAAGATGGCGCTAACCCCTTGGATACTATAAACAACGTCCACAATGATGTATTTGAGGCAAGAACGGCTATTAATCGGGACAGAGATAAAGCTAAGGCAAACTACGAGGGTAAGACTGAGGCGGTAGAAACTAAGCCGGTCAGCATCTTAGAGTTAGTGTCTGAAAAAGATAAGTTACAAAGCGAGAACGAGAAGAACGACAAGCAATGGGAACTTCTTGAAAACAAACTTAAAGAAGCTAATGAAATGGAAATGGCTATAGGTAATTCAGGTAACGAAATTATTAGACTCAGGGAAGAGTTAGAACAGAAGGAGTTACAACACTCCGCCGATATTCAGGCATTGGATATTTTTAAGGCTGACTTGGACAGTTTCTTTAACGAAGTAAATACATTAAAAAACAACGATCTTACCGATATCAACACGCGAATCTTAAATGCCGACGAAACTAACCGAAAAGCCCAAGAGTGGGTCCAATTCCTTGCAATCCAAACTGAGTTTAATGACCTGCAGAAAGAAAGTGAAGATTACACTTCCCGCTTGACTGCAATTAAAGATTACAAAGATGAATTAATCAAGGCTGCAAAATTCCCAATTGATGGGCTGGATTTCGGCGGTGGAAGCGTCCTTTATCAGGGTCTACCTTTCGAGCAAGCAAGTAGTGCACAAAAGCTCCAGGTATCACTGGCTATAGCAATGGCTCTAAATCCCGAACTGAGAGTTATCCGAATTGATGATGGATCTCTTTTGGATAAAGCACACATGGATGTAATTGAGAAGATGGCTACTGAAAACGACTTCCAAATCTGGATGGAGGTCGTGGATGAAAGCGGTATGGTCGGAATTCACATTGAGGATGGCGAAGTTAAATAATGTTACCACGGGCGAGAGAGGACCACGGAACGAACGGTTCTCTCTAAGTACCAAAAAAAGTTAGCCTTATTTTTTTAACCTTGTACTAAGATTGAATGGCAATCTTTACAGCTTATGAAAGAAAGTGCGGTTTAATGACAACTATTCGATCAATTATACGTTTAATTTAAACAAATCACAAAATTGAGGTGGGAAAAATGGCAGACGTTAAGTGGATCAAGATTTATACAAACATGGTAAGTAACAAAAAGATTAAACGCATTCGTACTTTGCCGGAGGGTAATAACATTGTTTTAATATGGGTTTTCCTCTTAGCTCAAGCCGGGGAAAGTAACAAAAACGGATCGTTATACCTTACGGACACATTACCATTCAGGCCTGAAGATTTAGCAATTGAGTTTGATTTCGAAGTTCCTGTTATCAATCTAGCCCTTATCACCCTTGAAAAGTTCTCTATGATTGAGGTATTTGATGAAGTTATCTATATAAAGAACTGGGGAGAATACCAAAATATTGACGGAATGGATAAAATCAGGGAACAAACGAGGATAAGAACAGCGATTTACAGGGAAAAAAGGAAACAGCTACCTGGTAGTGACGCTACATGTGACGTCACAGTGACGCATGGTGACGCTATAGAACTAGATAAAGAACTAGATAAAGAACTAGAACTAGATATAGAAGATATACCGTATGGGGAAATTGTCTCTTACTTGAATTCTGAGACATCTTCTAAGTATAAATCTAGTTCATCTAAGACCAGGGGTTTAATCAAAGCACGATGGAATGATGGATTTCGTCTTGATGATTTCAAGTCTGTGATTGCTAAAAAGTGTTCAAGCTGGTCAAACAATCCTGATATGGTCAAATTTCTTAGACCAGAAACGTTATTCGGAACCAAGTTCGAATCTTACTTAAACGAAAAAATCATTACTCAAGGGGTGGACAAGCAAGGGAAACCAGCTCCGAGAGCATTCCAAAGCCTCCAAGATTGGGCAAATGAGGAGTGAAACCATGGACAAAAAAGAAGTCATTAACCTTTTAGGACTAGCGGCCGCAAACTTCCCAAATATGCAAGAAAAGGACCTTAGACCAACAGCGACACTTTGGGAAAAGATGCTGTCAGACATGCCATATCAAGTGGCTGAGGATGCCCTAATCAGAGTTTTAGCCACTGCTAAGTTTTTCCCCACAATTGCGGAAATTAGAGAGGCCGCAGTGACGAACACGCAACCACGACTTGAAACGCATGGCGAGGCTTATGAAAAAGTGCTCAAGGCAATTAGTTGGTTCGGATCTTACCGGGAGCAGGAAGCCCTTGAAACACTGGAGCCAATAACGAGAAAAGCAACCCAGGCTATAGGGTGGAGGTCACTTTGCTTGTCTGAAGAACCGGATGTTGTGCGAGGACAATGGAGAAAAGCGTATGAGGCATTGGAGAAACGAGAGGCAACTGAAGCAAAGGTGCCGGAGTATTTGAAGCAGATAGCCGCAACGATGGAGGAAAGATTCACCCTACCTGAGCCTAAGCAAAACGTGAAGATGGGGCCGGAGAGAGCGGAGAAGTTTTACCTTTAGGAGGTGGACAAGCTGTGACCAGACAAGTAAGAGAAATAATCGTTGATTCTTTTGCCGGAGGTGGAGGAGCTAGTACGGGTATATCGTTGGCAATTGGACGAAGCGTGGATATCGCCATTAACCATGATCCTGAAGCAATAGCAATGCATACCGCAAATCATCCAGATACCGTACATTATTGTGAATCAGTTTGGAAAGTGGATCCGCGCAAGGCGACAAAGGGTCAGTCAGTAGCGCTCTTTTGGCTAAGCCCCGACTGTAAACACTTTTCCAAGGCGAAGGGTGGCAAACCAGTAGAAAAGGGAATTCGTGGTCTGGCGTGGATTGCAGTTCGTTGGGCTGCTACAGTTAAACCCCGAGTGATCATGTTAGAAAACGTGGAAGAGTTTAAAACGTGGGGGCCATTACTTAGAGATGGTATGCCCGACAAAGATAAAAAAGGCCGAACGTTTAATGCATTTATTAATGCACTTAAGCGCAAAGGTTACCAGGTAGATCATAGGGAGTTGCGAGCCTGTGATTATGGGGCTCCAACAATACGCAAACGATTCTTCCTGATCGCTCGATGCGATGGACAACCTATTATCTGGCCAAAGCCTACGCACGGAGAGCCGAAGAGCCCTGAAGTTAAGGCTGGAAGACTAAAGCCCTGGCGAACTGCCGCTGAGATCATCGATTGGTCATTACCTTGTCCGAGTATCTTCGAGCGAAAAAGGCCTTTAGCTGAAACCACGATGCAGAGAATTGCGCGAGGAATTGAAAAATTTGTAATCAATAATCCGAGACCGTTTATCGTTCAGATAGGACAGAACGGATTCAGTAAGGATGATAGAAGCTATCAACTAAATCAGCCACTAACAACTATTGTCACGAAGGCGGAGCATTGCCTTGTCACTCCTTTTCTTACTCAATACCACAGTTACGATGCAAACACTCGCGGGCAAGTCATTGATAAGCCATTATTAACGCTCGATACTTCGAATCGTTACGGATTAGTCACAACATTCTTATCAAAGTTTTACAAAACAGGCATAGGGCAAGAGGTAACGGAGCCACTTCACACCATTACGACATCGGCTGGACATTTTGGAGAAATAAGGGCATTTCTGACGTCTTACTATGGCAATAGTGATGATCTTGGGCAATCCACCAGTGAACCGCTAAGGACTATTACCACAAAAGATAGGTTCGGCGTTGTATCGGTTAAAGTGACCAAAGCAGAAGATATCAATGACTTAGGTCATTGGCAGAAAGTAAGAGATTTATTAAACGAATATTGCGGTTATAACCTTGCTGAGAATGAGATTTTGTTATTTTGCATCAATGGAATTTACTATTTCATTTCTGATATTGGGCTAAGAATGCTTGCCCCACGAGAGTTATTCAATGCCCAAGGATTTACCGTTGACTACATCATCGACCACGACAGTGAAGGCAAGAAGCTTTCGAAGGCCACACAAGTGGCAAGGTGTGGGAATGCGGTTCCACCGCCATTCGCTGAACATCTTGTAAGGGCAAACCTACCTGAGTTGTGTGACAGCAGGGGATCGGGTAAGTCGGTGGACCTGAGGCAATTAGCAATTTTCTGATTAAGGAAGTGGACAAGCCATGAGAAAAGTGGAGCAAATGAAGATAGATTCGGGGGGGGTGAAGACTGCTGAACAAATTAATAAAAAGTGTGGCAACTGTGGCCATCTTCTCCCCTTGGGAAAATTTGAAAAGGAATTAGGATTTCTAAAGGAATTACCCAATGGGAAATGTGAGTTAACCGGAAAGCATATGATCGGTGCTTTAATTGCTGGATGTTTTTACTGGTGCGATAGAAATACCGAAAGGGGAAAATGAGGATGAGTAAATGGGACGCTCTGGTAAACCCTGAGCCTCCACTCTCCATATGGATCTGCATCCCTGAACTTCCCCCAAGCCTAAACGTATGGTCGCGTAAACACTGGAGAGTGCGTCATGCGTTAGTCGAGGAAATGACAAATAATCTTCGGCTTCTGGCGATGGCCTACAAGATACCCCGGATCGAAAAGGCAGAAGTTAGGCTTGTTTATTTCTTCAGGGATAACCGGCGAAGAGATCCAGACAATTATGCTCCTAAGTTTCTTTTAGACGGACTCAGAAAGTCGGGGATTATCGCAGAGGACAATTTCAAGGTACTAAGGTTGCCACAACCAGAGTTTAAAGTTGACGGGAAGAACCCAAGGACTGAGGTATGGATAACGGAGTGGGAGGATTGATGCGAATGGATAATAAGAGAAAAACTCATTATCTGAAAGCAACTCCTGAATTTTTCAAAGCAGTCAAATCAGGAGAAAAAACATTTGAGTCAAGAATTAATGACAGGGATTACCAAGTTGGAGATACGCTTGTTTTGCAAGAATGGTTGCCTCATACGTTGCAATACAGTGGTGATGAAATAATTAAGGTCGTGACCTATTTGCTGGATCATAAACAATTTTGCGCGCCTGGCTACGTAATCATGTCGTTAGGGGAAATGGAACTAAAAAGGATTGAAGTATTTGACGTAAAGGGGGAATGACCTATTCCCACGCAAAGAAAAAGCAAGCATCAGCACCCAAAAAAGCCAGTCTACAAACGGTTCCCTGATCTAGTGGAAAAAACGAGAGAACAAACTACCGCGTTTTGGGACCAACTCGGTTTACCAAAGAAAAGACCAACGAGCAGAAAGCAAAAACCAAGCAGACCAAAGGGATCTCGGAATGAAAGGCTTAGGGTAATCGCTTACAAGCAAGCAGAAGAAAGGGATGCAGGAACCTGTGTAGTGTGTGGAGGGATAGCACAACAGCACCACCATATCATCAGGCAAAGCACAGGATATGCACCTGAGTATCTTCAGCGAATAGAGAACGTAGTGTTAGTTTGCGTAGCTTGTCACACAATGGGGGTTAATTCAATTCACGGATCGAATGGCAATAACTTCAAACAAAAATGGCTCGAAGAATGGCAACGAAAGTATTACCCAGAATATGCGGCAATGATGCAAGAACTTGCAAAGGTAACTGGGTGCAGGGATGAACAGCTTATAAATAGTTGTCAACGGTTAAATGTATGACCGATGTAGAGATAGTTCGGCGTATTAAAATCCTCTGGGAAAAGTACATCCCTATGCCTGAAGTAAATCAACAGGAAAAGTTAGAGGAGGATAAGGTAAGATGGCATTAATATCTAAGCAGATTGTACGGAAAATAGAAAGTGAGCTATACGCTTATCCTCAGAACATGAAAACACTGAATGAGCAGCGCGACGACATAATGAACGGCTCCCACTATCCCGACGTTTCTGTCTCAGGCGGTGAAATGGGAAATACAACACAAAGCAAGGGCATGAGATTAGCACAGCTAGAAACAGGATGGACGGATCTCATAACGGAAATGATCCCCAAGATGCCAGGAGAATATAGGGCGTTAGTTAAGGGGATATACTTCGAGCATAAACGAGTTACGCATGTAGCGGACGAATTACACATAAGCCAAAGTCTTTGTTACGCGTGGAAGGACAATTTGATATTTTATATTGTATTGATGGCAACCCAAAAGCATCTGCTCAATCCATTTTTAGATTAAATTCCAGGAACATTTTACTTTATAGGGTGTTATAATTATATTGTCAAGGGTGTTAGAACTACTATCCTTGAGACTCTTCAATCAGACCGCACGCCACGCGGTCTTTTCTTATGCCCAAAATGCGAGGTGATTGCAATAGAACTTCAATCTATCACCCAGGAAATACACCAAGCAGCGCAAAGGCTCAGTAAAGGAGCTGATGCGCTTTTTATGCTAGCTAAGGCAATGGCGGAGGCGGAACAAGCGTATAGGAGTTCATTAGCCAAAGAGATAGTAAAGCTTAAGCTCGAAGGCATGAGTGTGACACTGATCCCCGACATAGCTAGGGGCAATACCTCGGAGCTTAAGTTTTCCAGGGACCTGGCGGAAGCTAAGTACACCAGTGGCAGGGATAGCTTAAAGGCAATCATGGCACAAGTAAACGCACTACAGACAATAGTTAAGTACGTATCGGAGGTGTGAGCAATGGATAAGCAACCACGATGCAGACATTATGACGCAAGAAGACCTGAGATGAAGGAAGGCTGCTCGAACTGCGCCAAGGGGATAGGTATCCAGTGTGCGGAACATCTCACTTTACTTGAAGAATATGAAACTAGCGTAAAATTCGCCAAATTTGAGAGCCTTATGCGTCAAAAATGGGGAATAAGATTAGATTAAAAGATTTTTGGAGGTGGCACGAATGGCTTTAACGGCGAAGCAGGAAAGATTTATACAGGAATATCTTATAGACTTGAATGCTACGCAAGCGGCCATTCGTGCTGGATATTCTCCTAAGACAGCCAATGAGCAAGGAAGTCAACTCTTAGCAAACATTAGTATTCGCGCACATGTAGACAAAGCAATAGCTGAACAGTCAAAAAGAACTGGCATAAATGCTGATCGAGTCATAAAAGAATTAGCTAGAATCGCACTAGTTAACCCTGCTGATGTGATTAACTTTAGAGATGCTACGGTAGCAGATGGAGTAAATAGAGACGATTCAGCGTCTATCGCATCCGTTAAGGTAAAATACTTTGATGGTGAAATATCTGAACGCGAAATCAAAATGGCCGATAAGATAAAGGCCTTAGAGCTTCTTGGCAAACACTTAGGTATGTTTACCGACAAGTTGGAGGTTAATGGATCAATGGTTGTCTTCAAGGGCGAAGATAAATTAGAGGATTAATACATGCTAAATGTATTAATATACACAGAAGTGCCAAAATACACCCGCCTATAACAAAAATTATTGCATAAGTGGTGAATAACCATGAAAAAGGAAGTTAATCTTCCCGAAATCATCGGCAAAGGATATGGTTCATTTTGGAGAAATAGGAATCGCTACAGAGTCTTAAAGGGTGGTCGCGGCAGTAAAAAATCTGTTACAACTGCCCTATGGTTCATATACCACATCATGAAGCACAGCAAGGCCAATGCCGTTGTTGTCCGTAAAACCTTCAACACTCACAAGGACAGCACGTTTGCCCAGCTTAAATGGGCAGCTAAACGGTTGGACGTATTTGAGAAATGGAAGTTCACCCTATCACCCTTGGAATGCACCTACATAGCTACCGGACAGAAGATTCTTTTTCGCGGCTTCGACGATCCTCTCAAGCTCACATCCATGACGGTTGATGTCGGCGTACTATGTTGGGCGTGGATCGAAGAAGCCTATGAGATAGACAGCGTTGACGATTTTGACACGTTTGATGAATCCATTCGTGGTGAAATGCCTGACGGACTTTGGAAACAAGTCACATTGACTTACAATCCTTGGGTAAACTCACATTGGACAAAGGACAGATACTTTGACAATGAATATTCTGATACGTTTACGTTGACTACAACCTACAAATGCAATGAGTGGTTAGACGAGCAGGACCGCAAGAAGATTGAGGGTTTAGAATTTACTAATCCAGACCGCTATAAAGTCGTTGGCCTTGGAGAATACGGCATACCAGGAGGGACATATTTCGATGAGTTTAGGACCGACATCCACGTTATTGAACCGTTTGTTATCCCAAATGATTGGAAGAGGTACACCACGAAAGACTATGGGCTTGATATGCTGGCTAACTATTGGGTTACTGCCGACAATAACAATAAGGCATACGTTTACAAAGAACTCTACCAAAGTAACCTCATTATCTCTGACGCAGCGAAGGAAATTCAAAGGATCAATGGGGGAGAAAAAATATATCAAAAGTTTGCTCCTCCAGACTTATGGAATAGGCGGCAAGAGACTGGAAAGAGCGCAGCGGAGATATTTGGAGACAACGGAGAATGGCTGGATAAGGCCATCAATGACAGAGTGCAGGGTTGGTACAATCTCAAAGAATGGTTAGCACCGTTCGAGGACGAACAAGGCATATTGACAGCCAACTTGGTTATCTTCAAGAATTGCGTCAATCTCATTCGATGTTTGCCGCAAGTGCAAAGGGATGAGATAGACCCTAATGATGTTGCAAATGAACCTCACGAGTTGACTCATTCGGTAGATGCAATTCGGTATTTCGTGGCTGGTAGACCATGCCCGGCGCGTGCAAAGAAGCCAGAGATGCCAAAACGCTTAATTGACCAACTCAAGCGTAAACCAAGGACTAAGATGTAAGCGAGGTGATAACATGGGACTAATAAAAAAGGTCAAGAAAGCAGTCCGGCAAAAGCTTGAATCGGTCAAACTCCAAACAGGCAACCTATACGACTACAGCACATCAGACGCACGAGTTAACACTGTGCGTTTTCTTTATGCCTACGCTAAAAACCAACGTATGGAGCAAGTAGCGAAATGGCTAACGTATAACGATTACTACGAGGGAAGACACAAGACACAAATGGAGATTCAGGAGAGCTGTCAGGAACGAGGGTTACCCTTCATCCCGGCTGTCATCCAAGACCCATACATTCATGTGGAATCTCAAATCATTCCCGAGATACCAGACTTCGAATTTAGCGGCAGAGACGATGATACCGACAACATGAAGGCCAAGCAGCGGCAATATGTGGTCCAGTACATCATAGATGATAATCAGATTGACGGCATGAATACAGAGAATGAACGCCAACTCAATAAGCTTGGAAATGCCTTTTGGAAAGTAGCCTATGATTATTCCCTTCAAGATGGTCAGTCTCAGGGAAAGATCGTCATTGGTAATCCGGATCCGGCGAATATTTTTCCCGATCCTTCAGCCTTGGAGTTAGATGACTGTGAATATATCGACTATGTTTATCGGCTGCACAAAATCAAAGCTGGTAGAGTATTCGCGGCAGATCTCAAGCGCCTGGGTATAACTGTCTTCGATCTTGCGACAGACGGCCTATACAGCGAAACGGAAATCTATTACGACAGCACAACTCATGATGTCATGACCGACACACTCCAGGTCATTGAACACTGGTTCAGACAACCATTTGACGGAGAAGACACGTACGAATACACAGAAAACGGCGTTGCAACCTCCGAAAAGGTTCAATGGAAAAGCGGTGACATGGCTTGTATTATCATAATTGGGAACAGGGAAATCCGTTACATCCCTAAGTATTGGGTGAATACCGGATTGCAAAACAAACTCTATCCACTCGTTAAGTATTGCAAAGTGCCGATCAATAAATCATTTTGGGATCGTTCAGAACTTGCACCAATCATTGATTTAGTGGATACAGCAGACAGGGAACTTGCCCTTTCAATTCTCAACGATACCTTCAACGCCAATGACATTACGATCATGGAAGAAAACGCACTCTCTGACGATAGCGAGATGGAAAACGTACCTGGCGCAGTTTGGAAGGTTAAGTCAGGACAAATCAACAACGTTCGGCGTTTAGGTGGCTTATCTGGAATGAATACTGGCTTAGAAAATACAATAACCTTCATACGAGATCACATAAAAGAAGTCGTGGGCAATTTTGATGTTAATCAAGGTGGTGGACCTCCTTCAAATGTGAAAACTCTCGGTGGCCTTGTCGAGCTTAAACAGCAGGGAGAGCAAAGGCAATCACTAAAAAAGGCTGACAGAACAGCAGGGTTTGAGTGTCTTTATGAGTTGATCGATTGGATAGCGTTGGAATTCTATGACGATAACCGTCTTATCTTTCTTGGTGCTGAAGGTGATGTCCAAGAACAACAACAGATTCAAGCCAATGGGATGATGTCCCAAGAACAGCAAATCGAGTATGCACAGCAACAGCAAGCAATGCAGCAGCAAGCGCAGCAGACAGGGCAACAAGCGCCACCGATACAACCGCCAAACATGGATAGGACAAAGGGACCTGTTATCTTCAAGTTCGATTCATCTCAATACAACAAAGATGGCTATTATCCCCGCATTGACACGACAGTTGCCGTAGGTGATGGAATCGAGCACAACAAAGCTTTTACCTTGTCAGCCACTGAAACCATCGCTAATATGCAAATTGGCGTGGAGAATTACAAGATCGTTTGTCAGATGATTGATATTATGCAATTGCCTGATCGTAAAGAGATTAAACAATATCTCGAACAATACTTTAGCAATCTCCAAATGGGCATTCCCAAAACCACGATTGCCTACAAAGACCTTGACGCAGCTGCTAAAGTACAAATGGCTCAGAAGATCGGCATACAGATTCAGCAACCGGTTAATACTGACGCTCAAGGTGTACCTTGGTCCATCCTGGCTCAGAATAACCCTAATGTATATGGCAACGTACCATTGGCATCACAGGGACAACAACAACCCCAACAGCCTCAGATACCACAGATTACCCATCAAGCATTAGTTTCTAAGCTGTCAGACCCCGAATTAATGCACCTAATGCAAAATCCTCAGTTATTAGAACAAGCAATGCAAAGCTTAAAAGGAGGGCAACCAAATGGCTAAAGCTAAAGGATTGGGCAAACTCAAGGCTATGTTAATGAGCAGCGCTCCACCAACAAAAGGTAGTGCTAAAAAATCCACAACTAAAACAACTCCAAAAAAAGGTGGTAAACCATGACAGGATTAATCGAGGGTAAAGCAGTACACTACGTTAATGAAAATGGACAACATATGGCGGCAATCGTAGTTAGAGTTAATAATCAAGACAGCGGATTTGTGAACTTACAGGTGTTCGAGGATTTAAATGGGATTAATTACGTTGGGGGAGTTGGGTATTCGGCTGATCATAGTCCGGGAACCTGGCATTGGCTGGAGACAGATGCACCAGTTAGTACGAGCGCATTGATTGCACCGGATGACCAAACTTCGTAAGATGAGCGAAGTAAAACGTATATTTCCAGGACCAATAAATGGTTTAATTAACTGGATGGAAGAAAACTTTCAAAATATAAATCAATATGTCGTCACGTTTAGCATGAAAAATGGAACAACAATGACTGTTTTCGATGCGTATTCCTACCTTGAAGCTGTAGGAATTGCTGGTATTTCATTAGATACAATTCACACTTTATCTCATGATGGAGAGTTTGTATCAAAGAAAAGAGATTAACTAGTGAGCCAACAGGCTCTTTTTATATGTCCAATTCGGGACTGACAACTCGGAGAGACGAGGAATAAATAGTCTACGCCGACTATAAACGCGGTAGGAGAAAAGCATGATTGTGGATGGGAAAGTAGTATTCGACGAAACAGAGCAAGCAGAAGTGAACAGAGTAGTTCAGGAAAGACTTGCCCGTGAGCAAGGAAAATACGCGGACCATGAAGAGTACAAAGGTATTGAGGAAGAGCTAAAAGCGTTTGGTTATGCTGGCACACCCAAGGAGATCCGCGAGACTATCAAGGCACAGCGTGAAGAAACCCAACGACAAGCCGAATTAGTCAAGCTCCAAGAGCAAGCTAAAACGCAGGGAATTTCCCCTGAACTCCTTGCGGAGATGAAGGAGTTAAAGAAGGAACTCAGTGAACTTAAGGGTGAACGTCAAGTCCAAAAACAGGCGGCTGAAGCAAAAACTAAGTTAGAAGCTAATTGGAATGCTCAGGTCAAAGAAATGACGGAAGCACATCCTGACGTTGATCTTGAAGCATTGCCCAATGATCCGAAGTTTACAAAGTTCGCGAAAGGTAAAAATCTTCCACTAAAAGAACTTTACGAGGACTTCGTTGACTTCGTAGGTGAAACTCAGGCAGGAGCCATAGCAAAGGCTAAGTCTAAAGAACAACGCTCAACCGGGAGCGGTAAGGGTGCAAACTCAACTGGGAAGAATCACGGATTAAGCCAAGACCAAATGAACACTGTAGACCAATGGAACAAGCAGAATCCAAAAATGAAAATGTCCTATCAACAGTTTGCTGATAGGCTTTAAGGAGTGAGTTACTTTGAAAGTAATATATGATCAGTCTGGATCTCAAGTCATGGCGATGAATGAGTACGACATTGCGTCAGGAACTGCTATTGCCCTAGACCAGGTTGTTAAATTGTCTAGTGGAAAAGTAATTTCAGCCGCAGTAGGAGAGTTGAACCCGATCTTAGGAATTGCAGCCGAAAATCATCCTGGCACAGTGGACGCATTCAACCCTCGTGCAAATGGCACAAGGATCAAAGTTTATGATGGACCAATGGAAATCTACGAATGTTATGCACCTCAGATTGTGGCAACAGGTGGCTCAACGACAACCTTTGTCGCCTCAACCGTTGCAGGATTCGCGGACAATGACTTTGTTGGCGGTTACATGAAACTCATGGCCAAAGGCGCTACTAGTACAATTACTGATGGTGTAGGCACAATCTATCCGGTAACTGGTTCTACTGCTGCATCCGGTACATTTACGACTACCACAACCATTAACGGTGGAGTTACCGCTGGAGATACCTTTGCTATCTTCCCTCCTGTTATGTTCCAGAAAGGCAACTTTGATACAAATATTATAAAACTTGTTTTGACCGCTTCTGCCGCCTTACCTGTTAGGGTAGCTAACTCTGATACAGCTCGGAATACGATTCAGTTTGAACCGTCACTGCATTTGTTTGGGAACAAAAATAACTAATTGATTAACCCTTAATATTGATATTTTTTGGGGAGGACTTGCAGGGAACAACTGCCACCTCTCCTTTTATTGTGCAAAAAAACATTAGAAGGAGTGACGGTTGTGGCTAGGACGTATTGTAATCATGGATTGAAGTACCATAGGTTATATAGCACATTTAACGGTATGCACGATAGATGCTATAACCCAAATGATACCAGATATAAAAATTGGGGAGGACGTGGAATAACAATCTGTGATAGATGGAATAAGTTCTTAGTTGGCACAATGGAAGCCTTGAATAATTTTATCGCTGATTTATATCCAAGTTTTCAAGAGGGGCTAACGCTTGATCGCATTGAAAATAACGAGGGATATAGCCCTGATAATTGCAGATGGGCAACCAAGCAAGAACAATCCGAAAATGCAAGAAGTGTGAGACCTGTTTTGCAAATTGACAAAACAACACATGAAGTGATCTCTAGTTACAAAACACTTCACGAAGCGAATAGAGTGACAGGAATATCGTGGGACTGCATTGGACGCTGTTGCCACAATAAACCTGGATACAAAACAGCAGGAGGGTACTCCTGGGAATTTGCGGAGGTAATATAATATGGCAATAAGTAACGTTAACGTCAGTTGGAAAATGGATCTATACCCCATGATCGAACAAACCTTTGACTATCAGTATGAAAACTTCATGAACATTATCAAGCAGGTTGTTTCAGAGGAAGATAGCAAATCTATTGACTATCGCCTTGAAGGACTTGGAGGTTATGGTGAGTTACCTAATTATGACGGTTCGCAACTCATCGGCATGAATCAAAAGCGTGGCTTCATAACAATCATCAATCCGCAGGAGAAAGCTGGTTCAATCGACATCCAAAGACGCTACGCCAATACGGATAAATCAGGAGAAGCAAAAAAGGCGGGAACCAGAGCGGCTTATTCGGTGGCAATGACTGTTTACCTTGCTTCGCTACGGATGTTTGGTAGAGCATTTAACGCTAATTATGTTGGTGGAGATGGTCAACCTTGGGCTTCAGCTGCTCATCCTATCGCAACTAAAGGGGATGCAAACGGCGTGTCTGTAGCCGATCCTGATGCCGGGACGTTCAGCAATCTTTTGACAGGCAAATTATCGGTCCCTAACATTTCCTTGGCTCAAACTACAGCGAATCGTTACATTACACCTGACGGACTTCCATTCAAATGTGACATGTCTGCCAATGGTTTACTACTTGTTTCGCCTGAGCTAGAGCCAAAAGCAAAAGAGCTTTGTGGACCTAACTCTAAACTAATTCCTGAAAAGCTACCAGAGAGTGCTGAGAACGGTGCTAATCCCCTCTATGGTTTACAGTATATCGTTATTGGTGGCGGCTCTGATGGGTTCGCGGCTTCTCAATGGGCGATCTGTGATAAAACACTAATCAGTGAGATTGCCAAGATTGCCTATGTTGAGCGGCCTACGGTTTTACGTGCTGACTTAGATAATCCTTTGATTGCAAGGATTGTTCCATATGTTGACTTTGGCGTTGGTTGGGGAGACGCTAGGCCGATTCTGTTCAGTACTGGTACAACCAACTAGAAAGGATGTGACTTTATGTCCACAAATCAACGTGGAACAAATTTTAAATATGGGCTAGAGATCGGTGATAAATCAATCCGTTCAAACATCTCTCTTATTACAGCTCTGGTAGTATTCGCTATAACGTTGTCCCCTGTAGCCGTAGCGGCAAACACCACGGCAGAACAAACCTTTACCGTAAACGGAATATCCGCAACGGATTTAATTTTGGATGTTATTAAGCCAACTGCTCAAGCTGGCTTAGGTATCGTAGGGTGTAGAGTCTCTGCGGCAAATCAAGCTGCAATTACCTTCTCAAATAACACGGCTGGAGTTATCACTCCAACGGCGGCAGAGGTCTATAAGATTATCTTAATCGGCCAATAGGAGGTCTTAGGTATGGGAAACTTAGTCTATGGTACCGGACCTGATAACAACCCACGCGAATTATCAGTAGATTTGAACGGCAACGTCCTAACGGCTCAAAGTGCGGGAGTAGTAACACCTAGCGACTCTGTAAATTTAGTTGGTGGGACAACAAAAGGATTATACATTGGTGGAGCAGGAAATGTCTCAGTTTTAATGCAGGATGGAACGAGTGTTACGTTCGTAGCCCTAGCGATCGGAATGTTTCACAATATTAGCGTTAAGAGAGTTAATGTCACAGGGACCACAGCGACAAATATTTTAGCTCTTTATTAAAGAGGTGAACTCAAATTATTAAAGACCAGGGAAATAATTCCCCGGTCTTTTTATGTGCCCTGAAGGTTTTTACATGTTTAGGAAGATGTGGTGCTTTCTAAAGGGGGACGAAAAGTCTCCCTCCTTACTGATAGCGTGAAAATAGCACTTGGCGCAGAGCTGGAACACGAGTCGGCAATTAGGACGATTGACAAATATAGTCAAAAATTATCTAGGCTAAGGAAGATGAGGTTTTCCGATTTTAAATCGGGAAACTCCCTTGGAGGCAGGCCAATAAAGGTTGCGGAACTTAACGAACGACAAGCAACGCCTTAAATAAGGGCGTTATTTTTATGCTTGAAAGGAGGTGATGTTGGCCCTTAGGAATGTAGAACAAAATAAAAATTGAAAGAGGGAATTTTTTAATGGCATCTCATAAATTTATGACACTTGAGCAAATGAAAAAACATCCGTTTATCCAAATGAAGAACAAATTTAAAGCGGCGGCTCTTGCCGAGCGCGTATCCACTCTTGTAGTTGGTGCTGTCCCTCCCGGACTACCTGCATCCACTAATAACAGTGTGTTTATGTGTGCAATAAGGGACCAAGGTCAAGAGGGTTCCTGCACTGCTAATGCTGCTTGTGATTTACGTGATTATTGGCAAAAGAAGCAAGGGCTAAACACTGTTGTTCCTACATCTGCCCAAGCCTTTTATTATTGGGAAGAGTCTTCTGATGGAACTCAAGGCACAGACAGTGGGGCAAATGATGGAGATTATGAGGATGCATCTTGGGGGTATGGTTTCTGCCCAGAGACAGAAGACAAGTATTGGTCAGGAAACGATACCGATGCTGTAGGTAATAGCATAATAAATCTTACTACCAAACCATCCGCACAGCTTATAACTGATGCTTTCCCGTACCGCACTCAATTAGCAGCAGCTAATATGATAGATACTCAATGCTACTGTTACAATCCTCACGGCTATTCTTTATCTGATTGTATGGCTATGCAATTAGCATTAGGAAGCCCTATGTGGACAGCTTTCATCGTGCCCACTTCAATTATGAACCCTGTGAAGAACAGTGCCGGGGATTATGTAGTTGATGCTACTCAATATTCCGACCTAATTCTTGAGAACGGAAGCTTATGTGGTCATACTGTAGTCGTGATTGACTACAAGGCTGATCCTGATCGTCCTGGAAAGAAACTGTTCCGATTTCAAAATTCATGGGGTGTAGGAACAAGACCTGGTCAGTCAATCCCGTGGCCGTCAAGCACAGATAGCACTGGTTGCGCTTGGTTTACGGAAGAATTTCTTAATATGAGCTTCATGGACCCAGTTCATAATCAACAAACAAATGCTGTCGAGAATGCTATAACGATGATGGGAAACCCTGGTTGCACGTATTATGCTCAAGTTGGTCCTTACTCTGCTGGCTATCTTGCAGCAGCTGCAGCCAATGCATTGGCTGCCAAGGGCTATCCTGTTAACCCTACCTTGCAACAGCCACAATTGAATACTTCTGTGTGGTTTGTAAATGTAGGCCCATATTCCACAATTCAACTCGGTATGATTGCAGCTGGGGATATTTCGATATTAACTAGCCCATCTTACCCAGTAGCCCCTACTCTATTTGCTGTTTTAGATCAACAACAATTAGCCCCAAATCCAACGTATCAATAATACAAAAAGAGAGTGGGGTAACATCCACTCTCAACTATTTACATCGCATCGTCTTATTTGTCCAGTATAACGGGTTGCCCATTAAATGTAAGCATTGTCGGAACTGCACTAACTGGGACAGTGTCTCCAGTAGCGTTATCAACGATAATGCCGCTATAATTCTTTACCCAGATCTGATTCTTGCTATTCACTACCTCGCTTTGGATGACCGCTTGAGCTGAAAAATTTGCATAATTCAGATCATACGCATTCCCATCCCCAAAAATTACTGAACCATCAGGAAGTGACGCTAAAGCTGGGGCTGTTATCACCCCTAAAGATGATAAAATAGTTAATCCGATCATCGCGCCTTTAATTAATCCTTTCCTCATAGTTGTCATTCCCTCCTCTTACTTAATCTGCCTTTAGTATAAAGCAGATAGAAGAGATTTGCATAAATATTTTTGAGCACCAAGGAGGTGCTTTTTTGATTGGGGATGAAGTAGTTTGAATTATGCTGCAGCCAGAGACCTTACAATTAAGCTCTTAAACCAATATTCTACTTAAATAAGGGCGTTATTTTTATGTTTGAAAGGAGGTGCATTTTTGTGGAAAATGAATTATCTGTTGATTATGGGGTAACAGCGTTAGACGGTGTTCCAATTGTAAGCAGCCGGAAGATTGCTATTGTTTTTGAAAAAGAACATTACAATGTTTTGCGGGATATTGAAGAATTAGAGTGTAGTCCTAATTTTACTGCCCTCAACTTTGAGGTAAGTAAATACAAAGATTCTAGCGGAAAGTGGAACAAGGAATATCTCATAACAAAAGATGGATTTGTATTCTTGGTCATGGGGTATCGTGGAAAGAAAGCAGCCGCATTCAAGGAATCATATATCAACCGTTTTAATGAAATGGAAGTATTTATAAAATCTAGATATCTAGCTCGCCTTGAATACCCGGAACTAACCGATGCAATCAAATCGATGCACGCCGAACCAAAGTTCTTCCACTACTCAAATGAAGCTGACTTAATTAATCGTATAGTACTTGTTGACACTCCCCACAGATGAATCTAGGGGATTCTTGGGTGATTAAACGAAAGTCCGTTTCCGACAATCGAGTGTGACCCCAAGTTAAGGCTATGCCATTAGCCCTCCTAGACCAGAGCATATAGCTGTCTAGGCTGATAGCCTGTTACCAACTATCACAGATTTTCATCTGTTATCCGTTTTAACGTCTTTTTCTTGA
>JARLHV010000020.1 GCA_031292055.1 Desulfosporosinus sp. | reverse complement strand
TCCTTTCTACCCCGAAAATACGTTTGGGTTAATGTCATCCTGAGCGATAGCGAAGGATCTAGGGCTTAAGATTCTTCACTTCGTTCAGAATGACAAAAGCGCACTGGATTTTTCATTCATCAGTGGTGCCGCGCAGCAGCATTGGGGTCTAGTATGTCATTAATGGGTGAGTCAATTGATCATGTGGAACTAAAGGTATTTTTCTTTGTAAAAATTCCTTTTAAACAGATTCATATATTCATCAAATTCTTTTAATAAAGCATCAAGGTCAAACCCTGTTCCGCGAATTTTACTTAAATACCCATCGGTAAGCAAGGCAAGTATTTTTATAACCATCGTTGGCTCAATGTCATCTTTACATTTAAAAGCATCAATTCCTTCGTACAACTTATTCCTCAAGTTTTCACCTTTATCATTGGCCAGCATGACTTTAATATCGTCTTGTACTTCCTCATTATTTTCAAAATACATACTCTTTAAAAAAGAAGGCATAGCAGGATGTTTCTCCATTATCGAAATTTCGATAGCAGTCACAAGTTTAATTCTGTCAAAGAAATCAGTAACACTTCTATCAAACTTTTCATTGATTGTATCTACAAAAATATCAAGGCATAATTCAAGCAAATATAAATACAAAGCTTTTTTCGTGCCAAAATAATGAAATATCAAGGCTTTTGAAACCCCGGCAGTAGTAGCAATATCACTTATAGAGGCTTTTTTGTAGCCGTTAGTGCCAAAACATATAAGGGCAGCATTGATAATTACATTTTGCTTCTCTAAGGGTAAACTTAAAAATTTTTCCATAGGAGTCACCTCGTTACAATATTAACCGAAATGGTTAATAATACAATAACACCATTAACCGTTTCGGTCAATGGTTGGGGGCAAAAAAAGCCGGACGACATGAATAAACTCAATGTCGGAACTTACCGAATACAAGTAAAAGATAAGGACAGAGTTGGTATCCAAGCACTGGCCATCCCAAATAAACTATGGTATGATTTTACAATGGAGGTGTTATTTTTGGAAGAAAAACCATTGGAATTCAAGTTTGAACGTTGGGAACGTATTGATAGTGTAATTTATGATATGACACCACCTCCCTCATCCCAACACCAAGCTATTGTCGGAAATTTATATGGTGAATTTTATACTTATCTAAAGGGTAAACAATGCAAGGCCTTTCCTGCACCTTTTGGGGTATGGTTGGATGATGAAAATGACAACTATGTTGAACCTGATATAACTGTAATATGTGATCAATCCAAAATACACCAAAAGGGCTGTGTCGGCGTCCCAGACCTTGTGATTGAGGTCTTGAGTCCGTCGACAGCGTTAAAAGACAAACGAGTCAAATTAAAACGCTACCGTTTGTCAGGAGTCCGAGAATACTGGATAGTTGATCCATTGAATAGGATTGTGGAAGTTTATAAATTTTCTGAGAATGTATTTACTGAATCAGAAGTGTACGGGAAAGATGAAACAATAACTAATGGGATATTTGACGACTTAGCAATTGACTTACGCAACATATTTGACTAGAAACGGAAACTGTCAAAGCGCTCATTATCTATGCGCTTATTTGTAAGCTTACCGAGCGCTGAATTCCATTGTAGCAAACTGCCACGCTCTTTGGTGACATGGTATAAGCTGTGTTAACGATCCCTCTGCGCTTGAATCCGGAACAATCTCAAAAGCCCTGCCGTGACCAGAACACTGATTATTAACGCCAGAGCGGGCGCTTTACATTTCTTCGTTTTCCAGAGCAGGACCGCAGCAGCGGCCAATCCGACAACCAACACGGTGAGAATTCGTAATATGCGGGAAGATAGAGATATGACCCAGTCCCAAATGGCAGAGTATCTGAGAATTCATCAAACAACTTACTCTGATTATGAGATCGGCAAACTAAATATACCAGTACAAGTTCTGAATAAAATAGCCGACTTGTTTGAAACCAGCATTGATTATTTGGTAAACCGCACGGATGTAGAAAAACCCTACCCTCACAAGAAATAGTTTTACGAAAATATAGAAAAACGATTGGCGAATTGTTTTATGTAATAAAAAATATCGTTCTGCATTTATTTGCAGATAAAAAAGAAAGACTTGAATATCTGTATAGTCTTTCACTTATTTTCCTTGATTCGATTTCAGTTAACACTTTAGAGATTAAGTGTCTTAAGCTCAATGATCCGTTTGATGAGATGTTTCTAAAAACAGCTATTAAAGGTGAAGCTGATTATATTGTAAGAAATGACTTTAGAAGCGGTATTTATGATACTCAAAAAGAAACAATAACGATGTGTTAGCATAGGTAATAACTGGTATTATAAGGAGGTTGTATCCTTGAGTGAGACTGCACAGCGTTCTGAACAATCGTTCACATACCAAGATTACCTTACATGGCCAATAAATGAGCGCTGGGAATTGCTTAATGGACGGGCTTATAATATGACCCCAGCCCCATCGCGCAGGCATCAGGAAATTTCCGGACAGCTGCTTACTCTTTTTAACAACTATTTAAAAGGTAAAACTTGCCGGGTTTATGCAGCACCTTTCGATGTACGCTTATCCCTACTAGAAGAGAGCGATGATCAAACTTCAACCGTGGTTCAACCGGATTTATCAGTAGTATGTGATAAGACCAAATTAGACCATCGCGGCTGCAAGGGAAGTCCTGACTTGGTTGTGGAGATTACTTCACCTTCCACTTTTCAAAAGGACCTGAAGGAAAAGTTCATTCTGTACGAAAGAGTAGGTGTTCGAGAGTACTGGATCGTTTACCCAGAGGAAAGTACTATATGCGTATTTCATCTTACAAATGAGGGTAAATACAGCAGACCGGAAGTGTACACCGAGCAAGATTCAATTACGGTGGGTATTTTCGAAGATCTTACAATAGAACTTCCGGAAGTCTTTGCCTAAGTACAATGACTTACTGATTCAACTTTGCGATTCATTGGTACTTCCATACAGCGTGAAGACTTCCTTCATTTCCCTGACTATTCCAGGATTCAGGCCGCCTCATAACACGAGGCGGCCTGAATTATCTCCTTTCATCTCTCATTTGTCGTTACACTACACGCAAGATAGTTTCTAACCTTTTATTAATTAATTCCATATCAAAGTTTCTATACCATTGGCTCTTAACCCACTTCTGCATCGTTTCATAATCAACATGGTTCGGATCTGCCATGATTTTTAAAAATTCCACATATCCTGGAATGCCCCC
>JARLHV010000019.1 GCA_031292055.1 Desulfosporosinus sp. | reverse complement strand
TGTGGCTTCCTTTTTTGTAATCTACCATAGCAGCTGTCACCCCTTTAATATAGTTTAACAGACTGCTACTACTTGCTCCACGCTAGAAGCTGTCCCGACTGGAAGTCGGGGGTATTAAACCAGGCGCATTGAAAATAAAGTGAATAAGGTTTTTAACCCGCTTCCGATTATAACATACTTCCTCCATTGGTTCTATTTCACTTTGCTGGTTCTAGAAACCTAATTCCTACGGCGAAAAGAAGAAAGCAAATTATATCATCCATATCACTACTAGGTTTCTTCCACCAAGGAAACGCTTTTGATTTTTGTTGCTCATACTCACCCAATGCTTCTAAAGATGGAAAGAACATAATGTACATCTTTTGATATTGTTTTTTCCAGACAAAGGAAGCTAACCAAAAGACGACTAAAAGTATACATATCCAACGAACAGGGAAATCAAAATATTGTAGTCCTAACATGAGATAGAAGGCTAATTATTAGTAATGCATTATTAATAATCCCCTCTCTTTTCCTAAGTCGTTCTAACTCATCAAACGCCAGCGTTTTACCACCCCCGAAGATAAAACCTCTCTTTAGAAAGAACACAATATTCAAGCTATAGAAGTCCTATTTTGGGATTACTTTTCGAGGTCATTTAATCATACTTCATCCGTTTCTTTATTTAATGTCGTTCGAATCAAGGAAGATAGTAAAACATAGCCACACACAATCCCACAGATATCAAGACTTCTTGGGTCGGAAAGGATAAATTTATACCAGTCATACTTAAAAAGTAGCGGTTTATGAATTAACAGAGACAACACGAGATTAATATTGTAAAGAAATGTTGGAATACATACAGGGAGAAGCATCTGCCAGTCAATTCTCCATTTTCCTTCTTGGTGGATACGCTGAAGTAACCCTGGTACTCCTAAAATCATTCCTATCACTATAGGGTACAACGCCATAAAAACGTATAATGGAAATGGGTGAAATGTTCTTCCTGCTTGAATTCTTAAGTTCTGACCAAGGATAAATCCCCAGTACATGATGACCCCGACGAATACGGTATACAATAGATAACTCAGGAATCTTTTCACAAGTACCCTCCCTTTCGTACAGCGACTTCGAATATGTTCTGATTCAGATTTAAAAAGCACCTATTTTAAGGCCAACGACAATTGTATTAACCATAGTCAAAAATACAAAAGCCCCTGCTCCGATAGTCAAATAACCCAATTGATTTTTTTCTTTTCCCTGAGAAATAGTATCCATACCCATAAATAGCATCATTAAGCCAAGGCTTCCTTGCAAAAAAATTCGCAGGAACCAGTTTTCTATATCAAAAAATGCTAAAACAGCAAAAATAAGAGTTACAACGGAAAAGAATTTATATAAAATTTTGAACAGTCCCTTTTCCAACACGAATTTTATCAACACACAACCACCCATCTTTTCATTTTTCTGCTTAATACGAATATCTTTAGTTCCTAACAGAATGACGTAAGACATTTAATTATTCCCTAGAACATTCTCAAGGGCAGACCTTAACTTCGGGAACTTGAATTCAAAGCCAGCATGAAGAATTTTCTTTGGTACAACCCGTTGCCCATGTAATAACATTTCTGCCATTTGTCCTAATACTATTTTCAATGAAAACTCAGGAATTGGTAGCCAAGATGGTCTAGTTAAGACCTCACCTAGAACTTCACTGAAATCTCTCATTCGCATGGGGTATGACGTTGTTGCGTTTACAGGACCAGTTAGCTCTTGATGTTCGATTATAAACCTTATCATACTTGTTAAATCCTGAATGTGTATCCACGAAATCCATTGATTCCCTTTACCCAACGGACCACCCAAGAAAATCTTAAAGGGCATTGCCATTCTGCTAAGAGCACCTTCACTTCCTAATACTACGCCAATCCGAATAGTTACTACTCTGGTTAAATCACTTTGAACCTTGTAAGCCTCGTTCTCCCAAGCTCGGCAAACTTGAGCCAGAAAGTCCTCCCCTGCTACTTCAGACTCAGTTATCTCCTCATCCTGACGTGGTCCATAATATCCAACTGCTGAAGCATTGATTAAAAGTTTTGGCTGAATAGTACGATTATTTATGGCTGTAACAATTGCTTCAGTAGTTCTAATTCTGCTAGTTAATATTTCCTGCTTGACTGTCTTAGACCATCGACGATTACCGATTGACTCACCCGCTAAGTTAATTACTACGTCTGTTTCCTGTAGTTTATTAATAGAAGTTAGCGGGGAACTATTGTCCCATTCAATTACCTTAACTTCATTTTCTAAGCTATTTGTGGTTTTTGAGGGATTCCTCGTTACTACGTATACCTGATATCCATTAGCAAGTAATTTCTCTGTCAGGTTTCTTCCAACATAACCCGTAC
This sequence comes from Desulfosporosinus sp., assembly GCA_031292055.1. GTDB lineage: Bacteria > Bacillota > Desulfitobacteriia > Desulfitobacteriales > Desulfitobacteriaceae > Desulfosporosinus. The sequence goes on along the minus strand of JARLHV010000019.1, from coordinate 15,578 downwards.
CACCAAAAATTAAAATTTTTATCCTTCCCACCTCCAAAATGAAATTAACTGTAACTATTTGGCAATGGGCATTAGCCCTTACTACATTCAGTCATCCCATAAAAAACGAGGTCTCTTAACACTATCGTTCCGTTAAATCATATATTGACTGCGTTATTCTGAGTAAGTATTTTTGTTACCGTTAGGGCAATAAAATAGAGGATTAGGTAAAAGGGAATATAACTATAGGCAGTGTAATTGTACAAGCTCGCAAACAGCCCCAAAAATACCAGAGTTGTTATAACGCCATTAACCCATGCACTCATTCTCAATTTAAAGGTTAATATCCCTATGAAAACCGAAAGTACAGGATAAATTATGAACAAAAGCATGAGTATAGTCCCTTCTCCTTCCGAGTTAGGTTTGCTAAAGGCGTAGTAGCTGGGAGATACAATGAGCAAGATTTCAACGAATAGTACCAATATTTCTTTAAGGAAAATGGCTGGTACTTTGTTTTTCATTTAAGACCCTCCTTGGGTTTACTTCCAACTTCCACCAGGCTTTAATTATTAATCAGTTGTTCTAGTATAATTGCCCTTGGATGAAACCCAAATCTTCTATAGAAATTTAGTGCTTGTTCGTTGCCCACTGCGACATTCAACCTTTTCTTTGTTATGGAGTTTGGCTCCAACCAGTTGAGTGCCCTTTTCATAAGGACACCACCTAATGAGGTCAGCACTCCCTTCAACGAAGTGAACGTCTGCCAAATATTCCGCCCCCTAACAAAACTCTAATGATTGAACCCGATTATGCACTCTTTAAATCATTAGATTACCGACAGGTGTCGAGATCCCTCCAAATCCATAGGTGTATAAGACACATGTCGGGAATACTCCTTTATCAATGATCTGGTTTCGGTGTTTGAAACATTAACTTGTATGACCATTCGCAAATCACTGGCAACTGTACATAAATTAATTCAACAAAATAACACATGTTCCTTCATTTGGGATGAATATAATGAATCTAAATATTCGGATTCATTGATATTGGGACACAAAGAGCCTGCCCTACTGAACAATCAGCAGCACAGACTCCTAATGAATGGTCATTATTTAAAGGGAATTTTCCATAGGCCTGTACTAGAATATTTCCACATATCCTTCTGTTCCATTGACTCGGATCTTCTGTCCGTCCTTTATAAGCTTAGTAACATTTTCAACACTTACCACTGCCGGAAGACACGTACTCCCTTGCCAGATCCTCAAAAAAGCTGTCATCATTAGGATTCTCCAAATATTGAAGGACCTCTGGGTACTTTCTGACCACATCTGAAACATGTGAAAGTTCAAGGCCCATTTCTGAGGTGATATTATTAGCTACAGATTGCGCAAGTGTATCCGCTGCATTCTTTTCGCCTAACCATTTCTCAATATTCTTGTTCAGCCAACTTGTTGCATAAGCTCCAGCAAAAACAACTCCATAAGTGTCAAACATAGTATCCATTAAAAGAGCCGTACTCTTATCAATAAAATCAAAGAGTTCTTTGCCTGAAATATTCTGAGCCTTCTGCTCCAAGTCCAATAATACTGCTCTATTACGAGCCATAAAACGTTCCACAATAGCGAGATCATTTTTCCAATAACATTCGATTGTCTTTTTTAAGGAACCAGCGCGCTATCAGTTTCCCCCCAACCATGGGCTTCTTACTCTTATAGAGATTTTTCATAAAATCTTCTCGCTTGATAACATTGTAAAAAGCCTTCTGCATAAGAACATCTACCGTGGCCAGTCCTTTAACAAAGGACTTTCTCATAAGCGGTGATCTCATTTCATTGGAGGCGTCTGCATATAGTCTTCCGCCAGCTGGCGTGCTTAACGCTTTATCTTCTGCGTTCGCTTAGGTAAATTCCGCTTAACGTGCTCACTCTGCAATAGAGCTTTTTGACTTTCTGCAGGAGAGTCATATAATTTAAATTCTGATCGGACCTGATCTAAAATTTCCGCATTGGCGTCTAGGGCGCTCTGCAGAGATTTTTGACCTAGTACAGCTCCAATTATATAATGCGTTTCATCCCCAACAACGACAGGTGTTGCCGACACAAAGCAACCACCGGCTAGTGTAGTAGACCCGGTTTTAATTCCCACAATCCCATGTTTTCCAAGCATCGTGTCTACGTTAAACACCGTACCGGCTACAGGAAGGGTAGCCTGAGGCATGGCAACTTTTTCACGAAAAACAGGATTTTCCATGGCGGCCTGGGCAATTTTTATCTGATCCTCAGCATTGCTTACGGTTGCCGGGCTTACACCACTAGCATCGGCATAGTGTGTTTTTGTCATACCGAGGGATTGAGCGGTAGCATTCATTTTGGCTGCAAAAGCATCTTCTGTTCCCGATACCCAACGGCCTAATGTACTTGCGATGTTGTCTCCTGACGGGAGCATTAAACCTTCCAGAAGTTGTTTCTCAGTTAGTTGTTCCCCTTGTTTAACCTTCAAAATAGAATAGCCTTTACTTAAGTCATTTTGATAATCAGAGACATCTTGGACGTTCATTGTTAAGATGGGGCCATCTTCGCCGGGCTGCAGGGGATGAGCTTTTAATACCAAATAAGCAGTCATAATTTTCGTTACGCTGGCTATAGGAACGGGAGTTTGGTTAGGAGTAGAAGCAATCACACCAAAATTTTCAGTTCCAACGGCTGATTCACCTTGATCAGGAAATGTAACAGGAAATTGACCCGGTAAGGCAGCGGTTGGTGATGTCGGGTTAGCCTCAACAGAGAGATCGGGTTCTATTGACGGAGGAACCTCAAATATATGATGGTTTCCCAGAGTAATGTAAACAAAAGCAGCCATTCCGACCATCAACAGAAATGCTGCAAATATGCGTATTCCTGACTTTTTCTTTTTTATTTTTCGTACCATAATAAAACAACTCCTTGTTTTGTGCTGATATTATTCAACCACAGAACAAGGAGCTATGTTGGAATTCCACCTTATGAACTTCTTAAGATTTTCTTATAATGGAAGCTTTACTGTAAATGTAGTATTTTCCGTGTTGCTTTCCACAGAGATTGTTCCATCGTGAGCCGTGACAATTTCTTGGGCGATTGCCAAACCTAGCCCTGCTCCACCGGTATTTGTGGAACGTGCAGAATCTAATCGGTAAAACTTTTCAAAAATAGTTTCAAGCTTTGCCCGCGGGATTGGATTTCCCTGATTAGTAAACGTTATAACCATAGTTTTGTCCTGCTGCCCGGCAGAAATGTCAATGACGTTGTTTTCATAACTATAGGCTATCGCATTTTTCAGAATGTTATTGAACACACGAGCCAGTTTGTCTGCATCTCCCCACAGAGTGAGGCCGTCAGACACATTGACGGACACCTGCTTTCCCTGTGGAGTCAGCATTGGATAGAACTCATCGGCCATCTGCTGGAGCATGAACAGTAAATTGATTTTTTCTTTATTCAAAACAATCGTTTGAAGATTAAATCTTGTGATCTCAAAAAACTCATTGATAAGCTGCTCTAATCGATAAGCTTTTTCCAAGGTAATACCAACATATTTTGCCTTCTGTTCAGGAGGCATATCAGGAGCTTCATCCAGAAGACTTAAGTAACCTATAACGGAGGTCAGAGGTGTCTTTATATCGTGAGCCAAATAAACGACTAAATCATTTTTGCGCTGTTCGGCATCAAGCGCGGCTTTCTTTTGTTTTTCCAAGTTGTTTTTTATCCGATTAAGCTTGTTTTCCATAAAATCCAATTCCGGTGATAATGTAATTTCAGCATTGGATTCCTCAGCAAGTTTGTCCATTCCAGCGCTAATTTCATCAAAATATTTTGTGAACCCAGAAACAGAAAATCGAAAAAGTATACCTGAAAATATTAGGATTACAACAAAAAGGATCATGCCCATATTGTTGCGAATCACCAACTGATAGATTGTCAGTGCATCCGAATAATCAAAATTAAAAGCGTTGACTAAAAATCGAACAATACGATCTCCGATCTGTCCACGCAGGATATAGCGCAATAGATAAACAGTCACAGCGGCGGCAACTGTAATCAGAAGCATTTGAAAAAATACTTCCCTTTTTAATTTTGTATAATCATTCCTTCTCTTATCTCTCTTACTTTTCAATTTTATAGCCAATCCCCCATACCGTTTTGATATATTTAGGATGTTCCGCACTGTCATGCATTTTTTCCCTTAAATGCCTGATATGAACCATTACCGTATTATTGCTATTGGTGAAATACTTATCTCCCCATACCTCATGGAACAATTCTTCCGAACTGACCACCCGTCCGCGATTGGAACAAAGGACCCAAAGAATAGAAAATTCTGTAGGAGTGAGAGATAGCCTTTTTTCATTCAGCGTACATTCATGGGTCTTCATGTCCAATACCAAGCCAGAAAAGACAATCAAGTGTTCTTCCTGGTTTGGTTCCGCAAAATTATATGTGGTAAATCTCCGGAGCTACGCCTTTACACGGGCAATAAGTTCCAATGGACGGAACGGCTTTGTGATATAGTCGTCCGCACCTAATGTCAGCCCGGTAATCTTATCGATTTCTTCTTCTTTAGCTGTCAGCATGATAACCGGAAAATTATGTTTTTCTCTAATTTTCTGACAGAGAGTAAAGCCATCAATACCCGGCAGCATGACATCAAGTATTGCAAGCTCTAACTGTTCCGACTCAACACACCGGAACGCATCTTGACCGTTATAAAATTTGTATACTGTAAAACCTTCATTTCTTAAATAAACTTCAATTAGGTTCGCTATGGACTGCTCATCGTCCACAACCAAAATATTGATGCTCATAAGTTCTGTCCCTTCTTCCTGATTAGACATTCATTATTATAGTACTGCAAAACAAAAATTTATATCATAATAAATTCCTTATGAAAACCTTAAGGTTTTATTAATTAATAGTTTAGTCTCAGTATATGGATACGGATATAGAGCAATAATACGAGCAAAAGTATACCAACAGAAATAATAACTCTGTCTAATTTTTTATGATTAATATACTTATTGCTCAAACTATATAATTCCAGTCCAAGAAAGCCTCCAACAGTATTTGTAATTACATCTATTATGTCTGTCGCTCCAATAGCGAAGATAAATTGAATTAATTCGCAAGTAAGGCTAAAAAACAGTATTAAAGTAAGCTTAGGTAAAAATCCAACTTTTTTGAAATTGACATTCAAAAGCAAGGCAAAAGGAATAAAAATTATAACATTATCTCTCATCTCTCCGAAATTAATTCTTCCATTTACATTTAAAGGAGCAGCAAATGGATTTAAGTTAAGACTTCTATGATGATAATTAAATACTGACAAAATATTGTATTGTAATTTGAATAACACTAACCAGATTAGTATCACTAAATATAAAGCTAGCAATCCTCTGGATAATATTTTTCCCATATAATCTCTTCTAATTCTTTTTTGTGAATTTTCTCCAGTTGATTGATTGGATGCTGTCATTTTATCTAAACTCCTTTACTTTTTGTATTACATTTCAAATTGATGTAGAAGTAAAATCTATTTTCTTTACGTATGAGAGAAGCCCTCTTTTTGAAATTGCGAAAGCCTATCCGATTCGATAACTTCATTCTACCAAAATGGGATAGGCTTTCTTTAAATATTAACTTATAAACTTCTTAAGTTTTCCTTATGAATGCCTTATTTTTTGGGTATTTTCCATAAAACGTGAATGAATCAATGTTTCTTCGAATTAATCTCCACGTGCCCTGGTCACGATAATATGAATATAAAAAATATGTTTTCTCAGTCAAGGGTATACACCTTTTCTTGTCTGAGAAAACGTTTGACAGTTTATTATTATTACAAGATGACGATACAACTAAGGCAACAAACATTAAAACTCAAAACCAACAATATAGAAATACGACGAACGAAAACGTGAGAAAAACGGACTTTGCTCTTTGAAGCAAAAATACGTGTGGGAAGCGAAAATGCGAAGTGTAAATCAGCCGTCAAGCAGGAACTCGCCAAAAATTGGATAAATGGTATCTAGATAGACTTTTTTGACAAAATGACCATTATCTATTTAGAAGAAGGTTAATTTGGCCACAAGATAGAGGCCTCTGTTGCTTTACGCAACATCTGTATCGGACTCAAAAGGAACATAGATATTAATGAAACTCTTATAGAGATTCGGGAAAAGTTGAGAAAATGGGAAGAACTATGGAGGAAGATTATGTCTAATTATTTTTATGTAACATTTTTATTTGTTGCATGTATTTACGCTATCATTAAAAGTATTTATTCGTTTAATAAAGGAAAATATAATCCCTACATATTTTTTGGAAAAGAAACTAATAAACAAAGAATTTTTAACTTTGGATTGTCCGTAACGATTTCCTTGTCTTTATATAATTTAATGCTTAATACTAAGCCGCCTCTTTTTATTTTTCAATTGTCTTTTATAGTTTTTTCTCTTTGTTTTACACTAGGCATAAATGTATTGAATTATCTATCTTATGTAAAAATCAAAGACCATAAAATAATACATCAAACAATAATATTCGATATATGTGTCATTGCTTTTTGCTTATGGACTTTGTATCTACATTAGTCCATAAGCAGTTTTCTATTACTACGTTTACACAAGATGGACGAGATTATCGAAGTCTACCTAAAAGACGTTACAAAACGTCTTTTATATAAAACTCAGTAATTTCATAATCTAACCTTCTCGCGGTAGTAATTCGTGTTATCAAATTTGAAATAGAATGGGACCTCGCTGATGTTTGACTGTTTGATGAAGACTTGCGGCAGGCCCCCTGAAGAGTCCAGTAGTTTACCTATCCTTTTATTATGCACCTCCAGATAAAAATATCCTGCCTTTGGAAAGAGAGGTTAATCTTTGCGCTTGTCACCGAAAAAGAAAAGCGCGACAGTCCCAGGTCCTGTATGCGCACCAATTACGGTGCCCACACTATTGATCATGACCGGACCGTCGAGGTGGAGAAATTTTTCCTCGATTAGGTCGGCCACCTTGCGCGCATCATCATAGCACGCCGAATTGGAGATAAAGCACTTACCAGAGTATTCGGTACCATTTTGCACATGTACTTCCATCATGTGTACAATCTCGGTGATGACGTGATTTTTCCCACGAATCTTCGTCCAAGGAATGAGTTTTCCGTCATAGCTCATATTTAACAACGGGCATATGTTCAGTAAGGTTCCAATGGCCGCAGATGTAACTGATATACGGCCACCGCGTTTATAATGTGTAAGATTAGTGGAGAAGAACCAATGGTGCACGTTGAGCTTGTTTTCCTCTACCCAAGAATACACATCTTCCAAGGTTGCGCCCTTGTCCCGCATGTCGGCAGCCGCAGCAGTGAGAAGACCATAACCTGATGATGCACCCAGCGAATCCACAATCAAGATTTTTTGACCCGGATATTTTAGTAAAAGTTCCTCTCTCGCAATACAGGCGGAGTTGTAAGCTCCTGACAAGCCCGTAGAAAGGGAAATATGTAAGATATCCTTGCCATCCTTTAAATACGGTTCAAAAAAACTGATAACCTCCCCCACGTTCACCTGTGAGGTAGTTGGCATCGCTCCTGCAGCAATTCTGCCATAAAATTCTTCAAAAGACATGGTTTGTCCCAAGTCATCCAGATAGTCATTTCCATCCATATTATAATGAAAACAAACAAATGGGATATTCCTTTTTTGGAAGTACTCATATGGCATATCTGCTGTGGAACAGCAAGTAAGAACATAACCAGGCATACTCAACGCTCCTTTATATCATGGTAATGAATTCAATCACCTTACCACCCTTATTATTCGATTTTATATAATTCTTCACCTGCATACTCAAAAACAAAAATGGCCGTCCAAGATGAACCATCACCCCAGTCAGCTTAATTTTTAACCTTGTTCAAGTTCATACCCTACTTCAGCCCTGTCAATTTATTATAGACTTTTACACGCCTTGATCTGGCGACCTGCAACAGCCAATAAAATAATTCTGATTGCGGAATTCATAGTTTCACGGATCTTTATTGTCGTTAATCTGGTCACCCCATAAGAACGGTAAACTGAAACAGGTTTGTATCTCCTAAATCTAAAAATTGATATTTCTTGATGATTCACTCATACTTTTAGCCTATTTTATCTATACTACAAATTATAAAAGATGTATAATTAAGTTAGAAAAATATTGAGGGGCATGAATATGAGCAAAAATGAACATAAATACAGTTGTAAATTTATGGTATCTGGCGATTCCATATCTAAAGGCGTAATTTTTGATGAACTCAAAAGTAAATATGTAATTTTGGAAGGTAATTATATAAACCTTCTTCAAAGTAAACTTAATGGGATAATCCGTAATACTGCCAGATTTGGGAATACAATTATTAAAGGTCTCAGTAAACTGAAAGATGACGTGTTGTGTAACAATCCAGATGTAGTCTTTTTGGAGTATGGAGGAAATGATTGTGATTTTAACTGGAATGAAGTTTCCAGAGATCCTAATGCAGACCACAAACCGAAGACGGATTTTTATATATTTGAAAACAAGCTCAAGGAGACTTTGAATTTTCTCAAAAACAATAATATTATATCTGTAGTAATGACTCTTCCTCCACTTAATGCCGACAGATATTTGAAATGGATTAGTAAAAACGACCCATTGACTGAAACCAATATACTCAAATGGCTAGGGAGTGTTACCAGAATTTACTGGTGGCAAGAAAAATATAGTTCTTCCGTTCTAAAAATTGCCGAAGAAACTAATACGAAATGGATAGACATACGAGGGGCATTTCTTCAATATCCTGACTTCACTAAATATCTCTGTTTGGACGGTATACATCCTAACGAGTTAGGACATAAAATTATCGCCAACAAAATAATGGATTTTATTAAATCAGATTATGCTTACCTGATAAAAGATACTACGAATTCATGCATTAACCCAAATTAATCCATACGACCAAAAAAGGTGGTTCTAGCTGTTAGCACTAGAGCCACCTTTTTTCATAACTCTAATTCATTCTTTATCTCTGTAGCAGATATTTTTGAATAAACTGATAATATTTTATTTGTTTTTAATGTTTATTATCATCCCAATTGCCATAATAACGCTGAAAATAATAAGGTAGAACAAGACTGTCTTGCCATGGGAATAGCAGGCAGCAATTACCATAAAGATACAGGCGCAGATAGCAAGCAACGGCATGAAGAAACGTTTGAAAAAATTCAGAGACTTCTCTTTTACCATTATCATTATGAAGATGGGGATATACATAGCATAGATAGTGACAATGGGAAGTTCAGAACTATCGAAACTAAACGGACCGAACCAAGGGACTGGGGCTAGATTGGCACCGAAGAAATACAGCAGCCACACGCCGCTTAACAGAACACCTAAAATTGAGGAATTAGTTGGCATATTGGTGTTTTTATCAATGCTTTTAAATACTTCTGGATTAGGACCCATATCTCTAGCCGCCAAAGAATAGAAGCCACGGGTGCAGCCCATCATCAAACCATTCAACGTTCCCAAGCAAGAGATTACAACAAAAACGAACAAAATTGTACCTCCCATGTTGGAGAATACTGTGGAAAATGCCAGCTTTGCTCCCGTTTCGCCGCCTTTCATCATAACGCTGTTACTGACAGCCCCTGCAAGTCCTGTATAGTACAGGATGTAAATTAGCGCAACAAACATCGTTCCAAAAGTAAGTGCCAAAGGCAGGTTTTTCCTGGCATCCTTCAGTTCAGCATTGATACTGGTGGCAATAATCCATCCTTCATAAGCGAAAGCGGTAGCAACAACAGCTGTAAAAAGCGGATTAGCACTCGGCACACCAGCAATCGCACCACCAGTGAAGTTACTTACTAAAATGCCATTTCTCAGTCCGACGATGGTCCCGACAACGGCCATCAGAGCAAGAGGAATAATCTTGATGATCGTAGTGGAGACTTGGAACTTTCCGGCAAGCTTTGGCGAAAGCGCGTTTAAGGCAAAGCTTCCGACCAGGAAAAAACCAGAAATAACCATTGCTTCACTACCTGCAATATTCCATCCCAGCAATACACAAGTGTATCTGGCAGAAACCCAGGCAAGTACAGAGGTTAGCGTTGGATAATATATAGTAGCCATAAACCAACCAATAAAATACCCATACTTTCTGCCTAGAGCAACTTCAGCATAATCAACAATACCATTCACTTTCTCATATCGAGTGGCCATCGTTGCGAACACATAGGCACAGACTATCATGATTATGCCGCCAATGATCCAGGCCAAGATACCCAGTGGAAGATTACCTCCGGTAGCCTTTAGCACTTTCTCCGCTTTGAAAAATACGCCGCTGCCAATTACGATACCAATAACCATTGCAATCGCAGTCAAAAGTCCGTATTTTTTTTCCAATCCGTTTTCCATAATTAAATCTCCTCGCTAGCTAAATATTTCACAAATATTGAAAGTAAAAACATTTATTAATCTACCATAATTACCGGAAAAAATATACCCTAGTTCCTAAAAGTAATCTACCTCTGACGATCGCAGACCAATCACTTTTACACTTCAAAATAAAATTTTTATCGTTTATTTTGGTGCATTGCCTCATCGGCTTCCTTGTCAACCCTACCTAATACTTCCTGCCAAACCGCATTGAGGTTGATCTATGCTACCACTGTCCTCCATAGTATGTTATACTCAATTAACTGGATATGAACCTTCGGGGCAGGGTGAAATTCCCTACCGGCGGTGACGATTGCCCGTGCAATTCAGCCCGCGACTCGACGTGACTATTATTGTTGCGCTGATTGACTTGGTGAAATTCCAAGGCCGACGGTATAGTCCGGATGAGAGAAGGAACAAACTGGGTTAGACTAAGCGGTCTTGCCTAGTTCAATTTGATGCCTCGAGAAACTTCTCGAGGTATTTTAATGCGCACTGTTCCGTTCGCATTATGTGGGTTCAATTCAAATATCAGATCAGTATGGAGGGTTTTCAATTGGTACAGAAAAAACAAACATCCCACAGGGGCATATGGTGGATCGCCCTTGGAGCCGCTATGTGGGGACTCGACGGTGTCTTTATCGTGACGTTGCTAAAGTATGTGACATCTTCCCAGATTGTCTGGCTAGAACACATATTATTGTTGCTCTTCGCCGCACCCATGCTCATCTGGAAGCGCCATGAACTCAAGTGCCTGAATTTCGGCGACTGGTTAGCCGTCCTGTTCATCTCATGGGGTGGATCAGCTCTGGCATCCATCCTCTTTACCGCCGGATTCACATACGGCAATCCGAACGTAGTGCTTATCCTGCAAAAGGTACAGCCCGTTTTCGCTGTTTTACTCGCCGCTTGGATACTCAGAGAACGCATAGTGAAGGCTTTCTGGATGATGTTGGTTGTGGTGCTCATCGGTGCCTACTTACTAACCTTCGGCCTGCACATTCCGACTACCGGCAACAGCACGCAGCTCATCGGATCCTTGTATGCCTTAGGAGCAGCCGCTCTGTGGGGAGGTTCGACTGTCATGGGCAAACGCCTCGTCGGCAAAGTGTCGTTTACCACCGTAACTGCCTTAAGATTTGCTGTTGCGCTGCCGCTGTTGACTCTCATCATCTTAGTACAACACCCAAACTGGCACAGCCTCAGCCGGGCACTAAGTTTGGCACCAGTTTGGGCAAACCTACTGTTCCAAACCATTGTGCCAAGTCTATTGAGTCTCCTGCTATATTACCGAGGTTTGAATGGAGTCAAGGCCTCTCATGCAACTATTGCAGAGCTCGCATTCCCTGCAACTGGCCTACTCCTCAACTGGCTTATATTACACCAGACCATCGATTTTGGCCAATGGATTGGTTTTGCCATCATCTGGATGGCCGTGCTGCATTTATCGCGGCTGCGTAATGAACCGAAGCTACCGGAAACCTCCGCATTTACAACAGAACCTTTCAAACATTTCGCTACTAAATGAACATCTTTATAAGAAAGTTAAAAACTAAGCCGCTCAATTATGTAATCGGGTATTTTCTAAGAAACAGAGGGGGAAACCATGATTGGTTTCCCCCTCTGTTTCTTAACTATGACTGTTAAAATTCCTCAGTTACCAAATTAAACCCTTCAAGCGTTGCCGTGTCATCAATGCGTATCATCAAATATCGTATACCATCTTTGGTTACTTGCTTAACATTTTTTAAATCTTGTGGGCCAATTGAAATCGTCGCAATATTATTATCAATTTTAAGCGACTTTGTTGCATAATTAGGGGTAATACTCGATGCTTTAAACTCGTAGTTTTCCTCACCCATAATTCCCAGAAAGGAGGATCTTAACTTCTCTGCGGTGTTAACTCCGCTATTTTCTAAAATTCTCTCCATATCTTTCAAACCTATCAAAGAAACTTCTCCGCTTTCTGCCTCGACTTCAAGCCGACGACCAAGTTCCTCATAAATGCTCGAAACGAGTTCAGGCTCAATCTCTTCGCCTACAACATCTCGAACAACTTCCAGAAAACGCTCTTTATCAGCCTTCGCTGTTGATTTGAATTCACAGTCAAGAATATTTTCTACAAACAACGGATTGGGCTTGTTAACATTTTTGGTATAATAAACAACCTTGTCAGTCTTTGCTGCATCCTCACTAAACGAAGGAAACATAAAGCCCTCATAAGGAAACTCGGTATTAATAATAACGTTCATAGGAATACTTGTGCTGAATGTTCTTTCTTCAAAATCAAATTTAAGTGACTTTTTAGGAATAATAATAGGACTGATACTACCTATAAAAAACTTCAGTACATAGGCTTTGTCATCACCTTCAAGTTCGCTATCTTGCCTCCTAGCAGATTTATAAGCCTCTCCCCGTATAAAGCTGATCATAAAATCCTTATCATAACTCTCACAAGTTTCTACCAGAATTTTATTCACAATCGTTAATGTCGCTTCTCTAAAATTCTCTGTACTTAAAGTGTGAAGCATCTGCTTTTGAGTCATATTGTCGCTCAGTTTATTGTCTTTGAACTCTAACTCAAATATTTTAGAATCTATCTTTCCTGACAATACCTTTTGGAAGTTCTTTAGATACAATTCTTTTCTTTCTTCATCCATCATATCAAAATACAGTTCTTCTGAACAAAGGATGTCCTGGCTTTCTTGTTTGATATAATAACTGCAAATTTCTTGAACTTTCAATTTCGAGTTGTTCGTTTTGAGTTCTCTACGGATACTGGCAATATCCTCCTTGTTCATACATCTATCTCCCTTTTATTCTCGAAGTAGGCAGAACACTCCCGCCTCTTTTTCAACGGGAGCATTCTGACTTGGCCTTCTCTCTTCTCTTGATTCTTAACAACGGTTTTATCCTACTACAAAACCCTATCACTGACGATTCGACTAATAACTACAGATTCTATTTTATCTTTACAATATTCGTTGCTTTTCCTTTGTTTCCTCCCCAGACAGCTAAATAATCCTCAATTTATCAATTTTTATCTTTCAAAGTTTCAATGTATTCGTTGCCCCAAATTGCTAATTCAGCCAACACTTTTTTGAACTTTATACCTATATCACTTAAAGAGTATTCGACCTTTGGTGGGATTTGCGGATAAATCGTTCTTTCGATCAATCCATTCTCCTCCAAAGTGCGTAACTGTTTCGTCAGCGTTGACTGGGTTAAATCGGGCAACTGCCGCTGCAATTCTCCAAAACGCATGGTCTTTATCCCGAGATGGTAAAGAATAAGTATTGACCATTTACCCGAAAGAACCTTTTGTGCTGTTGTATAAGGGCATTTCCCAAATGAATCTTTCTCCGTTTCCATAATTTCCTCCTAATAGTATCACTCTAGATACTATGTATGATAAATAATCGTACTTGTTATTTCAAGACTTTTATTATAAATTTATTGTATGATTCCGCTGCAAAAACCCCTTGTTATGCTATTAATATCACGTTTTATTGTCATCCTGAGCGAAGCGAAGGATCTTTTGTCTCTAGATCCTTCGCTCTCGCTCAGGATGACACAAAAATAATTGCAGTGACTTGATATTTTATAACGTTTTTAGACTTGTCGAACAGCGGAATCATTGTATAAATTTGAAAGGAGATTACTTATGCAAGAAGTTTTTGATTTCTTAAAAAAGTGTCAGACTTATTATTTAGCAACCCTTGATGGAGATCAGCCACGAGTTCGTCCCTTCGGAACTGTCAACATTTTTGAAGGTAAGCTTTATATTCAGACCGGTAGGGTAAAGGACGTTGCCAAGCAAATGATGGCCAATCCCAAAATTGAAATCTGCGCTTTTAATGGCCAAGAATGGATTCGTATTCAAGCCGTTGCTGCAGAGGATGACCGTGTGGAGGCAAAGCAGAGTATGCTTGATAGCTATCCCTCACTTCAGTCTCGGTATTCTGCAACAGATGACAACACGCTGGTATTGTATTTGAAGGATGCCACAGCTACGATCGCTTCCTTTGCAGGTGAACCAAAAATAATCAAGTTCTAATTTGCCGTTTTATTAGCCACTTAAACTATACAAGCCACCGTTTGTGAACGGTGGCTTGTTTTTTCACTTCTTTGATAGCTCGCACCCTTTTATGACTTCCGAAACAGCTCTCGTTTCATCAGACGTGAGCGCCTCCGACGAAGGGTGCCCCTTTATGAATTTGGGTTTTCAACTTGTCACACGATCACCACCTACAAAGTTTTAATCTTATAAAGTTATAATTAAGTCGTCAGACTCCCAGCAGTGTTATTGTTTCCTTTGTGCCATCGACACGGATTCTTTGACCGTCCTTCAATATAGATGTCACGTTTTTAATCGCTATAACAGCAGGGATTCCATATTCTCTGGCGACGATTGCCGCATGGGAAGTCGGGCTTCCTATTTCTGTAACCACTGCAGCTGCTACCTTAAAAAGTGCGTCCAGACCGGGGCGGTATGGCTTGATACCAGGATATCTCCCTTTTTTAACTTGTTGTGGTGTCAGGGGACGGTTCTTTGTCACATTCTGATACGCTGGACCATGCCTCTATTTATCATAAGGAGCGATGCAATTTCTCTGACCGATAGGTCCGATTTTTGTCTCAATTCTAAGATTATTTGATTTCGTATCTCTTCAAATCCCTTTAGTCTTAGACTATCAAGCTTTATGCCGTTATGATTCAGAATCTCTTCAGTATACTGTTTAGCTGCAATTTCACCTCTTATTAGGCTCTCTTTTTTCGTTTCAGGTTCCTCAATATCCATAAATTCAATAGCCTTTGCTTCCTTTGAAAATTCAACAAAACACTTTTGGGCTAGAATTGGGTCATGTGAAAATAGTTTTAGAATTGCGATTTCATCAATAGTTAGAACAGTATTGTTCAGGTCCTTTATGTAATGAGGGTAACTGCTCCATTTATAATCATTTGGCGCCCTAGTAATTCCAGCTTTAACTGGGTTATTGTGTATATATCTTATGGCTTCAAGCAAATAGGCATCTGTTTCAACAACTTGGCTTTTAAACCTGTCATGAAACAGATGCCCTATTCTTCCATATTTCTTATTAAAATAATAGACATA
>JARLHV010000179.1 GCA_031292055.1 Desulfosporosinus sp. | reverse complement strand
GTGTGGCTTCCTTTTTTGTAATCTACCATAGCAGCTGTCACCCCTTTAATATAGTTTAACAGACTGCTACTACTTGCTCCACGCTAGAAGCTGTCCCGACTGGAAGTCGGGGGTATTAAACCAGGCGCATTGAAAATAAATGTATTCTGAGGAGTTCAAATCATAGGACTTCATCTCATTATTAATATAAATCTGAGCTTGCCTATGAAGTAGTGAAATCCATCTTCCAATACTTTTTCGTTCCGAAATAGCTATGAGCTAGTCACCTCCAAGATCAACTTTTCAATATGATTGATATGTCAATTAATAGTTTAACAACGATTACTTGACGCGTCAAGTAATTAATTGACTTCTCTGAATTTATTTTATCGTCTCCACATGCATCGGTTCTCCGCATAGGCTCGTTAGAAAACACAAAAAAAGCCAGACCGTCCAAACGATCTGGCAAATAAGTTCAGTGGCAGAACTCACAAATATCTGGTTTCATTGATCATGCAGGGTTCCAATAACAAGTCACATAAAAATACCTAGTTGTGAAGTAAGACAGCCCCCAGGACCATGAACTGAATGGCCATCTCTCCATGGTGATTTGTCGAATCCTGGAAGGGTCAGACCCCGAGAGCTATGTCATTCTTCCTTCTGGACCAACGCCCCGGCAACCAGCGTGTTTTATGGTATAATCAGGTTAGAAAACTGGAATATGAGGAGTATGCATCGTGAAATTAATATCATGGAATGTCAACGGTCTCCGAGCTTGCCTAACCAAAGGTTTCTTGGATTTTTTCAATAATGTACAGGCTGATATTTTTTGTATCCAGGAATCCAAACTCTCCGAAGGGCAAATCGAACTCGCTTTGGATGGCTACACCCAGTATTTTAATTATGCTGAAAGAAAAGGCTACTCCGGCACAGCCGTCTTTACCAAAACCAAACCGATCAATTGCACTTTCGGCCTGGGAATTCCCCAACATGACAAGGAAGGGCGGATAATTACCTTAGAGTATGACGAGTTCTATCTCATCAACATTTATGCCCCAAATTCTCAAACCGAATTAGCCAGACTGGATTATCGGCTGACCTGGGAAGACGACTTCCGCCGTTATATCCAAAATCTTGATTCCCATAAACCGGTGATCTTTTGCGGTGACCTTAACGTAGCTCATCGGGAAATCGACCTTAAAAATCCTCAGGCCAACCGCAGAAACGCCGGTTTTACCGATGAAGAACGTTCGAAATTTTCTCAGCTTCTGGAAGCGGGTTTCATCGACACCTACCGTCATTTTTATCCCGAACAGCAAGACGCCTACTCCTGGTGGTCCTATCGTTTTAAGGCTCGGGAGCGGAATGCGGGATGGAGAATCGATTATTTTTGTACTTCCGCAAGATTAAGGGACAGACTGGAAGATGCTAACATCTATGCTTCCGTTTTAGGTTCAGATCACTGTCCGGCCGGGTTGGAGATACGGGATTTTCTCAAATAATTTCTCAATGTGAGTAAGTAATGTACTATGTTGTTTGATCGAAGACATGTAAACAGTTCCATAAGCCCCTTGATTCATACACACTTAATGTGTACGATGTAATTAAGAGGTGAGGAAATGAAACGAAAGGATCTGATCGAACTTTTAGAAAAGAATGGCTGGTGACTCAAGCGAGAAGGTTACGACCATACAATCTACACCAACGGAACCTACAATGAGCCAATCTCAAGATAAACAGAAATTGATGACATATTAGCAAAAAAGATTATCAAGCGACGGGGTTTAAAATAAGCCACGTCGCTGACTAAAAAAGGAGTGTGTAAAATGATTAAAGCATACCCTATTATTTTGACTCCCGCAAAGACTGGTTACGTCGTAACTGTCCCCGATTTAGACATTAATACTCAGGGAGAAGATATTGCTGAAGCTATCCATATGGCTCGTGATGCAATAGGGCTTTGGGGAATTACTGAACAAGATGATAGTCGGGCAATCCCTGACCCGTCCACCGTCGAGCCAGAACACGAAGCTAACGAACTAGTGACATGGGTGGATATTGACTTTGATAAATACCGTAAGGCAAACGACATGACAACAATGCGTATTAACGTTTCTGTGCCAAAATATCTCAAAGTCTTGGGTGATGAAGCTGGCATAAATTTTTCACAGGTTTTACAAGAAAGCTTGAAAGAAAAGCTTGGTGTCCAAAACTATTAACACCTCTTTCCCCTAGATATAAAAAATCTCTGAAGCCTAAAAAGGCTTTTTTTTATTCCGGATTGCCTAAATAGAAAAAGCGCCCCCCGTTCGGGAACGCTTTTTTGATAATACTCTTTCAGCACATAATAATGTGTCAGTTGATGAACGATCCCCATGACAAGCTTATGTATCAAAGCAGAATTGTACCGTTTGGGTTAGGCGCGGATCAGTGCATATCCTGCGGAATCTGTGCGCAAAATTGCCCTCAGGGGCTCAAGATCCCCGAGTTGCTTGAGACAACGCATGCGGAATTGCAGGCCTAGCCACCTTCACAGCGAGACGCAATGGTTATAATTTAATAATAACTCATCAAACAATAGTTAAGAGCCTTTTTGTCACAATGCTTGGACATATTTCATAAACTATCTCAGAAATCCTATCTTCTGTCATCTTAGATGAAAGGAGATGACAGTATGTATCCATGGTACTGGGGTGGCAGACTTTTTAGAAGTTCCAGATGTTACTATTATCCGTGGTATTGGTAGATTGATCTGAATCAAACAGCCCCTAATGCCTTACCGGTATTAGGGGCTGAAATGATCCTGCTGGTATTATTATCAGTACGGCGAGTGACAAAACCTCTTCTGGAAGATTGCATCTTGTCAAGAGAGAAGGTTAAACTTAAACTCCTATTATTTGGAGACGAAGCGATTATCTTGCACCGTAAAACGCCAAGGATAGTGTACAGCGTTAATAAGGCAATGAGTATGCATAACAAAAGTATAGGCATACCCAGGTGGTCCAAACATGACTTCAGTTCTTTTAGTCCTTCGATTTCCGAAGCCATGTGCCGCACGATCTTCTGGTCCAATGTAGGCTTCGGTTTCTACTATCCATCCCGACACCGTACCTAACTCGGTTTCTTTCACTAGCAATTTCCCCAACATAGCACGAGCTAAACTAATTGTAGGTTGTTGGAAAAACGAATAATTTAGCGGTTAAAATACCATAGTCGTTACCCCAATGCCTTCGTGATGGCCTCAATCACACGCTCCGCTTGGAATGGTTTAACGACGAAATCTCGGGCCCCGGACTGAATCGCTTCAATAACCATAGATTGTTGGCCCATAGCGCTACACATAATAATACGGGCTTTTGGATTCCGTTTGCGAATTTCCTTGACCGCTTGAAGGCCATCCATCTCAGGCATGGTGATATCCATGATCGTCAAATCCGGTTGCAATTCCATATACTTTTTCAGAGCTACAGCCCCGTTTTCGGCTTCACCAATCACAGTAAACCCATTCTTGGTCAAGATGTCCTTTAACATCATACGCATAAATGCGGCATCATCAACAATCATTATATTAGCACTCACTCAAATTTCCTCCTCCATCTCAGTGGGTTCTTTCATCTGTCATTATCATCGCCACTTTATTAAGCAGATTATTTCTGACTATCTTCTTGCAGTAAACCTACATAGACATTAACATTAAGACTGTCGACTGAAAAATTAATCGCTACTGTCTGAGATACAGGTAAAATCGCCTGTACCTCATGGCCCATCAACAGAAGCGGAGGCGAAATATCAAGTCCGGTTATCCCTACCTGACTAAATTGTGTACAAGCATTAGCACATACCATATTACCCATTTCAGAGATTGCGCTCTGCGCCATAGAATCAAACTCTGCCACAATCATACCCATCATCATTTTTGAAGCAATATGTTTTGCGGAGTCTAGACTCATACCAATTAAAACTGCACCTTTTAACTTACCAACCAGAGAAATATGTACGAGTACTCCCTCATAGTCTAACGTCGATCCAATCATTGAAATATCTAGTCTTTCTACCGATTGAAAACCGAATTGTGTAAGAATATCTGTAAAAGAAATGATCAGTGGGTTTATTAAATTCATATCCATAACCTTGCCCCTTTTTTTATAAGCTATTGTCCATTTGTAACATTGAGACACCACTTCCAAAGGAGTGGTGTCTTCCAAAATGAGGAGATTTGTGTCCATCATTAGATCTAATCACCATTTTCCGACACAATTCCTTATTCTAATCCTAATTTAACATATTAATATTAACAACAAGTTACACAACTGTTAAGGTTCAGTAAAAATATATTAAATTTGTGTTAATATCTGATATACGTGAGTAACTATCCACAGCAAAAAATACCAACACTATAGACGGAAATCACTTGCGAACCCATTCTCGCATGTGATCCATATTTCAAGATCTCTAACCCAAACCATTCATTGGTTTATTTGACTCTTCTTAAGAACGTTGGATTGGGTCGAGACAAGTAACGATCAATAAACTCTTGAGGAAGTTTTTTAATTAACATCACTGGTATAGTAGACCTATTAAGCACCGTATGCGCTAAACTACCAAAAATCAGCCCTTGTAAATTCGAATGCCCCCGTGTACCTATAATTATTAAATCAAATGAATTTTGTGTTGCATAATCAAGTATAAGATCAACTGTGTCGGATATTTCGGAAAGTCTTGTATTTGTAAAGAGCTCTTGATGATTGACACTGTATACTTTATTGCAGAATATATCATTAGTTTTAGATAGTATTGCTTTATACTCTTTGTGTGTTTCTACATTAGAATCATTAAGTACGTGTTTCACCCATTCTGAGGTGGGACTGACCGGCCAAGTATGGATCCAACTACATTCTTTTGTTACAGGGACTGCAACACGATCGTGTACGTGCAAGACGGTTAAATACATATTTGGCATGTTCTGTAACATTTTCGCAGTATAAACGGCTGCTGAAAAAGCCTGATGAGATCCATCAGAATAGAGAAGCACCTTAAACTTGGCATCAGTCACGTCAAAGACCTCCTTGAAATTTCATTAAGCAATTATACCATGATTATTCGGACAATAAATAAAAACAGAACCTTTAATCACTCCCTGACAACCAAATATAAGTTCGAGACAACCAACACGTAAAATGTTCTCAATATACCTGTACTCATAGAAACCCTCCTTATAAAACCTTGAACTCCTCATTTTGATGAGTCCAAACGAAAAAAGAAGGCTTCTATAACTTAAAGCCTTCTTTTTAATGATTTATAAACCAAACTTACTGAGTGGGTGACGATGCAGGCAACGATCCACTAGGCATTCCTTTCAATTGCGTTTCCAATTTATCTAAAATAGAACGCACTTGGTTTATCTGATCTAACATTGAAGCTGCAGTTGTTCCACTCGCTGGTGGTGTAGGGGTAGTAGGGGTTACCTTAGGAATAACCTCGGTTGGACTAATTGGAGTATTCTGTCCTGGAGTAGAAGGTTGCGGGGCATTATTCCCGAAAATTTGCACGAAAGCTTGACCTAGATTTTCTGTCATCACTAAATGGTCTTGATAAGCTAACACAACTCGTTTCATTTCCGGTATGCTGCCGCTTTGATCTGATTGTAAATAGATAGGCTCCACATATAAAAAGTTTCCACCAATTGGCAAGACCAATAAGTCTCCTCTAATAACACTTGAACCCTTTTGATTCCACAAAGAGAGTTGTTGAGATATATCCGGGTCTTGATCGATTCGTGACTCAATCTGCAACGGTCCATTAATTTCTGTGTTTTTAGGCAACGTATAAAGCACTAATTGGCCGTACTTATCACCATCCATCCGGGCAGCTAACCAAGAGACCATATTATTTCGGGTATTCGTTTCACTGGACGCCGGTGTAAAAGGTAACATCAACACAAATTCCGGCTTATCACTGCCTGGCATCTTTAAGACCGTATAATAGGGACTAACATTTTGAGGGGCAGCATTAAAAAGTTCTTTAGCTATATCCCAGGCATCTTCTTTATTATAAAAGACTGAGGTATCGGTCATATGGAAAGTTTTCAGCATGTTAGCCTGAATATTGAAAAGTGTTTCGGGATAACGCAAATGAGCTTTTAAAGAAGCAGGCATTTGAGACAAGTCTTTAAAAACTCCCGGAAAAATCTGGCGATAGGTCTGTAAGATCGGATCATTGTTATCTACCGCATAAAAATCTACCGTTCCATCATAAGCATCTATGACTACTTTGACAGAATTGCGAATATAATTGAAGTTTTGGTTGTATTCACTGGCATAAGGTAATTGATCTGAGGTTGTATAAGCATCCATTATCCATTTTAGCCGTCCACCGTCTATGACTATGTAGGGATCATCATCATAAGTCAGAAAAGGTGCTAGTTTTTGAACTCTATCTTTGATATTACGAGTAATTAGTAAACGACTTTGCGAATTAACCTCATTGGCCAAGTATAACTGAGCGGTACCCTGGTGTAAGGAAACCATTAATTTATTAAGAGGAGTGAGTGGGATTCCCGTACGACCCTGGTAACTATTTTCAGCATTATTGTTGCCCAGCGGATAATCAAATTCTTTCACAGACGTATCTGCAACAACCCAATCATTCGTTAATTCTCCATAATAAATTCGAGGTTCTGTTAGTTTAAGTTCATTAAAATCTGTCACTGGTGGCACATCTTTAATAGCAAATGACGGTAATCCGTCAGGCGTAACCGCATTAGCAAAGGAGGCAGTCACACCAAATCCATGCGTATATTTAAAACGAGTATTTACAAATGTCTGGGCTTCAGTATCCAAATCCGGCGTAGACAACTCCCGGGCGGAAAGCATCACTTGACGATAGTCGTTATTTACAGTATAACGATCAATATCAATATCATGAAATTTATAATATAAACGAAGTCCTTGTTCCTGAGTATACGTTTGTAACAACGGGCGAGCATCATTCAGACGAATATTATTCAGTGTTCCTTGATCAGCTTTTAAACTGTCAACGGTTAAAGCCGTATTGCCTGGATAAGCTTGTTCTTGAACCTTATCAAGACCATACCCAAACCGAGTCAGAGTGATTTCATTTTGGATATACGGTGCTTCTTTGTTTAACTCATTGGGTGTTACGACCCAGGACTGAATAAGAGATGGATAAATACCGTTTAATAAGATTCCGAAGACGAAGATTCCAATCACTGGCATGGTCAGTAAACGCACTTCCTTAAAAATCAAACCCAACCAAGCTAAGAGAAATCCAACGATACTGAAAACAATTAGAATTTTCAAAGCTGGAAGAGAAGCGTTTATATCTGCATACCCTGCACCGACCACGTGACCATGTACGGAATATAATAATTGGAAGATATCCAAAAAAGAACCAAAGGCTTCAAAAGCAAAAAGTATTCCGAGTAACAAAGCTAAATGGCGACGAGCTTCCATACCAATTTCAACAGCATGCGGTTGCCAAAGTTTAAAAGAATGAAAACGCAAGACGCCTGTAACCGTATAAAAGACACCGGTGGAAAAGGTGAGAAGAAGCAACGGTCCAAAGAAGGCAGTATAAATCGTCAATAAAAAGGGCAGTTTGAAAAAATAAAAGGCGAGATCTTTCCCAAAAATAGGATCACTTTTTCCAAACGGTGTTGCGTGAACGAACGTCAATACTTCTAACCAACCAGTAAATCCTGCCACGAAGCTAATAGCAAAACTAATTAGAACAGAAAAGATAATCAACCAGACCGTTACATTTCTTTGACTCAAACTAAAAACTGGTTGGTGCACATTTTGTACCATATGAAGACGGCTGTTTAAACGATCATTAATAAACGTGACGATAGCATGACGAATTGATAAAAGTGTTGCCGCGATAAATGCAAATAATATTGTACCATTAACAATCTGAATTAAGGCTTTACTTAAGATTGGAGTCCAAAACAATTGCAAATATCCTAAGTCTTTAAACCACAGCCAATCCTCATAAAAACCACTTAAAGCACTTAATAAAGCAATAATTGCGATAATTAAGATTAGGATTTTAGCAGAACGACCCAAAGAATATCCCCCCTAACGTTTATTTTACAAAAAAATTGGCACAGCAATAGAATGTAAACTCTTGCACTATATTCTTTCCATTTGTCGGAAATAATACCTTCATTATTTTTAGGATAACCCACTTGTTTGCGATTGTCAAAAGCCATTCGCAAATGTCTGTTTCAACACATCTTATTTATAGTCAATTTCATGAAATCTGCACCATTCATGAACGCTTTTGCATAATATGTTATATTTGTACGAATCCTATTTTTTTCTCTCCCATTCCGAATGATCGCACCCTTAAAGCGACAAAACGCACGTTTCTCATCAAGGTAAATGCCCCAGTGGCTTGCTTCCTATAGGTTACTAACTCAAGCCTTAGTTACTTATACTCCCAATTTTTAGGCCAAAACGATCTTCCGCACTAAAAATCTTGACAAGTCATTAAGGGCATAATATTATAACATGGGAAACCGTTAATGTAGAGATTAAACCGTAAGCGCACTTTCAGAGAGCCGGGGGGCTGGAAGTCCGGTAGGAAGCGATACGGCAAATGGACTACGGAGGGCGCAGGGAACGAAAGCTTGGGCTTTTTAGTATGTTGCGACGCAAAGCCAGCGTTATTGGGCTAAGAGTATATTGGCACTCTTTAAAGTTGGGTAGTATTAAATTACCAAGCAAGGTGGCACCGCAGACTATGGTCTGTCCTTGATTACGGATATCCGTATCAAGGCAGGCTTTTTTATTTGTTTTTAAGTGACTCCGCGTGTCATCTCGGAAACGTCAGCTACACAAATTATGACCCCACAAATTTAAGAGAGGAAGGATTAAAAAATGAAAAAATTATTTGCAAGTCTACTAGTCATCATTATGCTTCTGGCTATTGCCGGTTGCGGCACGGGAACACCCTCAACTGGCAATGCTTCAGCCCACGTGACTCAAGTAGGTGTCATCCAACTTGCCGACAACGGGGCCTTTACCGACATGCGTGAGGGCTTCATCAACAAAATGCGAGCGCTTGGTTATTCGACAGACAAAATGGTTTTTGACTACAAAAACGCCAACGGCGACACAGCTACTCTCAATTCCATCTGTCAGACCATGGTGGACGGAAAAAAGGACTTTATTGTTACAATCGGAACTCCGGCGTCACAAGCCATCGTCAATATGAATAGCGGCATCCCGGTATTTTTCATCTCGGTATCTAACCCCGTAGGAGCCGCTATCATCTCCAATATGAATGTGCCGGATAAAAATGCGACGGGTACCTCCAACGCCATTCCCGTCAGCGAGATGTTCAAACTCTCTGATAAGCTGACGCCCAACCGTAAAACTTACGGTCTGATTTACAATACTGGCGAGATAAATTCTGTCACCACGATTAAGAACGCCAAAGCGTATATGGATCAAAACGGGTTAAAGTATAAGGAAGCCGTTGTGACCTCCTCTTCCGAAGTGCAGCAGGCTGCCCAGTCCTTGGTTGGCCAAGTGGATGCGTTTTTTATCCCCAACGACAGCATGGTGCAAAGCGCGATGCCACAGGTTGCTGAAATTGCCAAAAGCGCCAAAATTCCAGTGTACGGCAGCTCAGCGGTCATGGTACAATCCGGTGCCTTTGCTACAATCAGTATTGACGACACCACAATCGGCGGCATGACGGCCAATATGGCGGATAAATTCTTAAAGGGTACTCCCATCGCGAAGATTCCTTCTATTACAGTGTCTAATTTTACCACCGTCATCAACAAGACCACAGCAGATGCCATCGGCGTGACAGTTCCACAAGACGTGCTGAAAAGCGCCAAGATTATCTAATAAAACTGATCGCAATGCTGGCAGGAGGCAGGATTTATGACTTTAATGATAGGCTCTGCTCAGCTCGGCTTGATTTACGGTATGCTGGCACTGGGCATTTATATTTCATTTCGCATACTCAATATTCCCGATCTGACCGCTGACGGGAGTTTTACGCTGGGACTATCAGTATCAGCCGTCCTGACAGTGGCAGGTTACCCCTTGCTCGGCATCCTGCTTGCCATTATAGCCGGAGCTGCGGCGGGAACCGTTACGGGTCTTCTGCAAACCAAACTGGAAATTCATCCTATCCTGGCAGGTATCCTGACTATGAGCAGCTTGTATAGTATCAATCTCTATATTCTTGGCAGCCGCTCCAACCTCTCTTTGATCGGTAGTCACACTATTTTCAATCAAATGGCTTGGCTATCGCTCAACAATGAACTGATGAAAACCCTGATACCGCTCATCTACTGCTTTTTTTGCACTGTTATTCTGATCTGGTTTTTCAAGACCCATCTGGGCCTATGCATTCGCGCCACCGGCAATAATGAGGATATGGTCAGGGCTTCCTCTATCAATGTCAACGCCATGAAAATCACAGCTCTGGCTCTATCGAACGCCTGCATCGGTTTGTCCGGTGCGGTGCTTGCCCAATATCAGGGCTATGCCGACATCAGCTCGGGCATCGGCATCATGGTGGTTGGTCTGGCTTCCGCTATCATTGGTGAAGCCATTTTTGGCCGCCGTTCTTTGACCTTGGGCCTGCTCTCCGCTATCTTCGGCTCCCTACTTTACCGTTTTATCATTGCAGCGGCGCTTAAATCAAGCATTTTCCCTGCCTATATGCTTAGGGTTGTCTCAGCAGTGATTGTCGTCATTGCTTTATCCATACCCGTAATCCAAAAGCGCTTTCAGTTGAGAAACATGAGAAGGAAGGTGCAGCAAGATACTTGAGATTCTAAACGCTAGCAAAATCTTTTTAGCAGGCACACCCAACGAACATATAGCGCTGGATAATGTAAGCCTCTCCCTTACCAAAGCTGAATTTGTCACCCTCATTGGTTCCAACGGGGCCGGGAAGTCCACGTTGTTTAACGCTATCGGAGGCACTTTCTGGCTGGACCGGGGCAAGATCCTGCTGCAAGGAGATAATATCAGCTACATGGTTGAGCATAAACGGGCAGCCATGATCGGCCGGTTGTTTCAAGATCCGATGAAG
>JARLHV010000002.1 GCA_031292055.1 Desulfosporosinus sp. | reverse complement strand
CTATATTCTTGAAATTCCCCGAAACGATGACGACCGGATGCCTTAATACGGGCCTGTAGCGAGGTGAGTGGAAAGACGATTAGAGGATATATAGAAACCTGATCGACACCGTATGACAAGCAAATGTGCAAATCCCTTTCCATGTCGGCAATGGTTTGGCCCGGAATATTATACATCAAGTCAATATCAACTGTAGTGAATCCCGCCTGCATGGCCCGTTTTACTGCCTGGTGACATTCCTCTACCTCATATCCCCTTTCAAGAAAATCTAATGCTTCTGAACTAAAACTTTGAACACCAATAGATACCAGATTAATCCCAGCTTTTCTGAGCTCCTGAAACTTCTCTTCCGTCCCTTCTCGTGGATGAACTTCGATACCTACATCCCCAGAGAAATCCATGTTTTTTCTTAACTTGTCTAACAACTCCGCTAATTGGTCCACGATTAATGTAGGCGTTCCCCCACCAAAATAGAGGGAATCTATCTTTTTCCCTTGGAGAAAAGGCTTGTATAGCTCCAATTCCTGGGACAGGGCTTTACAGTACCTTTCAGCCTGCTCCAATTTATAAAAAGTTTTGTTGTAGGGACAGAACTGGCAAAGTTTTTGGCAAAATGGAACGTGTATGTATAAACCAAATTCCTTCGGCACGAGGGCAAAATCAATGTCTCCTTCTCGATAGGGTTCAAAGACATATTTTCCCCATTTATGAGCCACAATTAACTTAAGTAGTTCAGTGAGCATTTCTTTCCTCGACTTCCTTTTAGCATCTAGAGCTATGAAACATGTTTTCCAGGCAGGCACTGTTGTCTAACGATGATTCTTCCAATATCAATACTATTTGTTTTAAGGAATCTGTAAATTCTTCATCAGAAGAGTTTTTGAAGATAAGTAAATCATCTTTTATATTAGGATCATCCAAAGCAATAGGTATATCAAAATTACGTCCTGCAATATATTCATCCCAATGCGCAAGCTTCCAGGTATCCCTATCAGATTTCCTAGCAATCATCCTTTGTCGGGTTACATCTATAATACACTTGGAGTAAGGGAAAACTACTGTAATAAATAAGCGTTTCGCAGGAAAGGAAATTAGCATTGATTTGTCTTTACACCTTCAGCAGCCATAAAATGGCCCTGCCGATTCTCTGGGGTATTTCCCGAAAATGCCCGCCGGGCTCTTTTACATAGGTCACTTTGGCGGATTTTGCAATTAGCTCTTTGGATTTCAGCGTTGCTATGCCCACTTCGCGCATTAATGGGTCTTTGGTCTTTTCCTTTTTGCCGCCTAAACTCAGGTATATTTTGCCGGAGGGCTTGTGCTTCTGCAAAAATTCCAGCCATCCCGGAAACCATAGCGACCCGGAACAGCTGCCGCAACCAGTAAAACCCAACCTGCATTGGGCATAGAAAGCCGTCAGTCCCCCTAGAGAATAGCCCACCGGATACACTTCCCCGTTGAGGGAATAAAGGCTCTGCAGCGCCGGCAGCAGGGTATCTTTCATGAAGTCCAGTGTTTCGTCGGCTTTCCCAGCAAAAATCCGACCGCCCGTACCTTCCAGATACCAGGGTGTAAAGTCCCGGTTCCAGTCGATGGGGCCGAATCCCGTAATTAGAAACGGCCGACACTCCCCAGCTTCGATCAGGGGCAACAACATTTCACTTATTTCCGACAGTTGCTGCACATAGTCATCTCCTGACAGCAAAATCACCAGCGGCACCGGCTGATCCGATGATCCCAACTGTTCTGCCCAGCAATATTTTTCGTTCAGTGCAAATTTCATCATTAGAGTTCCGGCTCCTGCATCAGCTCAAAACGATATGTTTGGATGACCTCCGGGTATTTCACATGGTCTACTTCGCTCAAAAACATGTGGTAGGGTCGGATATCGATCACCGGTTTTCTTGGTTCCATAAGTACCTCCATTGATATGC
Source organism: Desulfosporosinus sp. (assembly GCA_031292055.1). Taxonomy (GTDB): domain Bacteria; phylum Bacillota; class Desulfitobacteriia; order Desulfitobacteriales; family Desulfitobacteriaceae; genus Desulfosporosinus. The sequence continues at coordinate 2,396 of JARLHV010000002.1, read as the reverse complement.
TTCAGATTGGGATTTGGAAACTTCCAATTGTTAGCCTAACCGGTATTAAACATAATCAGTAGTTTTAATTCTACTTATTGATTAAGTCTGTACCATATCAGTTATCGATTGCACAAAGCCATTCGCCTTGTAGATTTTTCTTGAACACATATGTTGAATTTCAGTATGCTCATAATCTGTAAATACATTTTTTCAAGACTCGATGATAGACTAGCATATCCTCGGCAACCGCAGACACAACCTCAAGTTTTCCTTCACGAATCATTTCTTCTATACGGAATGCGATCCAGGAATCACTAATTCCAAGTTGATATTTACCCATCACCCGCCCGATAACCTTTGCCTCCTGAAATTCCTCACCTTCTGCTTCGATTTCACGAAAGATAAAGTCATCATAGAGGGTCTCCGGTGCACTGATCAACTGTCCATTCAGGGTGGCCCGCAAAGGTGTGTTCTCTCTTTGAAGCTGTTGCCAATGAGATGCACAGCTTTGTACAAATACCGGTAGCACAGGCTTTTGCAAGGCAAGATACCGATGCCATTCTCCGGGAGCAACTTCACCCCAACCGCTTTTCCGCACGATATTTCCCTTTTCGTCAGCTTCCCCTTCCGGGAGCTTGACAATAGAAACCTGTTTAACATGCGCTTTCCACTGATTCAACTGCTCCATGAACCAATAGAGTCCACACATTTCATCAGGCTGATTGCTGTACCAGATTCGAAGGGATTCTCCCACTGCTGCGCGTTCCTGAACCATTTTCAGATCTTTTTTTATCTTTTTAAACATTTCCTGAGCCGCCTGATGACCTTCGTCATTCGGAAAAACGCTGTATAAGTGTTCCAAAGTCTGCTTCCGCTTGATACCGGGCTGATTCTCCGAAATATCTCCAATGCTCAGCACCAAGTTAAACCCATAGATGTCTGCTGTATTTCCACCCAAGGGGGTAGCACTCTCCCACGCTAAGCGTGCCTTTTCCTTTGCTTTTCGTCGGACAGCTTCAACTTCTTCTTTGGTTGGCTTGCTTCCATCCGCGTGACTAACGATAACGCCAATACACCCATCTTGATATTCCCCCTCGCCATAATGCTGTGCCACTTTGAGACTTCCACATGCACTATCGCTAAATACTATTTCAAGCATATTATCCTTCTCTCAAATTCATATTTGGCGTATATATCGGATTATCCTTGAATAAATCCTAGGTAACTTCGCATTTTTAGCCTAACTGGAATATGGATATAGGAAGCTTATCTACCTGTAATTACTGAACTTGAGTCTTATAATTTCGGTTACGGCAAGTCCCCTCGGCCTCAACCCTCGAGGGGACTATTAATTATCGTATCGTGAATGCTTTTATTACCGGATGGAAATACAGAGTATCATTTACTTCTCCAGTCAAAAATGGAAATTGTTAAATATAAAACTAGAATTAAAAAAAACGCATTAATAGCAACACCCATTGCCCAGTTAATATTAAATATATTCAGAATCATCATTGTTAGAGCGCCCAAGGGAATAGTTATTAGTAATATTGCGATTTTTATCTTCTTGCTGAATCGATTCATGTAAAAAACATTTACCCGAGAGAAGTTTTCATACAGCAAAACTCCGAAAAATCCAGACAAGACAATAAATTCGATATACGCAAATATATTACATTTTAAGAAAAATGCGCAGCAATTCCGTTGTCATTCTGAGCAACGCGAAGAATCTATTTGCCCCAGTTTTCGGATAAATCATTCCACTGTGGATTTATGCTTTCAATCAAAGCATTCTTTTTATTTCGTGTCCAACCTTTAATCTGCTTTTCCCTGGCAATTGCAGCTTTTATATCAGTTGTACTATCAAAATATACTAATTTATTGACATTATATTTCTCGGTAAATCCTTTAACGGATTTGTTTTTATGTTCATACAGTCGCCGTTCAAAATTATTGCTTACACCAGTATAAAGGACCCTATTTGACCAATTTGTCAATATATAAACATAGTACATAAAGGTCACCTCATGGATAGATTCTTCACTTCGTTCAGAATGACAAGCGAGAAAACTAAGTCCTTACATTTACTTCGCATCAATTTACAAATGTGCAGCATCAATAAGTTATTCGCCCAGCAACAAGTAATTTACCTTTATTTCGCCTTGAGTCCTATATAGTTACGGTTACGTAAAGCCTCAGCATTCAAAGGACGATGGGGCTATTGTTCATTCGTAAATCTATGTGATGCTGTTCCCTTATAAGACTGGCTTAAGCATTTCGCCTGTTTTCAACTTCATGACTAATCAAGAATAAATTACGGGCCTGTTCCAATACTAATGATCTTCCATGGAGAATCCTTTTCCTTTTTGCCAACGTAAATAAACCTTGTTTGTTTTCCATTATTAGATGTGATT
>JARLHV010000178.1 GCA_031292055.1 Desulfosporosinus sp. | reverse complement strand
CTTCGTTCGTCCTGTACACCAAAACTCTCTAAACCAAGCTCTAAATATATGTTCCTGCGCGCTTAGCTGGTCCTATTGAATCGTTAAACAATTTACGCCCCAACAGCTAGAACCTTTGCTACAAGCCACTTTCAGACTGTGTTTTTTTCGAGACTTACAACAGTCTCCACGTGCCTCGCCCACGGAAACATAATCATTTCAATATCAAATTAACGACTCACCTAAGTCAAACTCTTCTACACAGTCCTTGCCTACGCAGGGGTTTTGTCGGAAATGTCGCCAACACTCTTCCTACAAACCAGCGGTTTGAGGAGCTCCGGCTATTGATAATATTGTGACTGTTGAAGCTTAGTAGCCATTTTTCTACTCGATTGTTTCTACTAACTGAGTAGCAGCTTCTTTGATCGCATTGACTATTTTGTTATATCCGGTACATCTGCATAGGTTACCTGAGATGGCAATTTTAATTTCTTCTTCAGAGGGTGTGGAATTAGCCATTAAAAGCGCTTTAGCAGACATAAGCATTCCCGGTGTACAGTAGCCACATTGAATTGAACTGTTATTAATAAATGCCTCCTGTAGTCTATCCATTTGTCCATTCTTCTCCAGAGCTTCGATAGTAAGAATTTCCTGGCCTCGAATTTGAGGGGCCAGAACTAAGCATGAATTTACTGCTTTGCCGCCCATGATCACGGTGCAAGAGCCACATTCCCCCTCGCCACATCCCTCTTTTGTCCCGGTCAGACCCAGTTCTTATCTCAACAAATCAACTAATCTCATAGTAGGGCAAATATCCATTTTATATTCTATACTGTTAACCCTAAATTCAATTTGCATTGCTATCACCTCTTACTTCCTGCTATAACTAAACTTCGAATTTCCTACCTACTTAGTTAATGTAGTTATTATTTTTTCCGGCGTAAGAGGCATATCGGACAAGGCTGTCCCCAGGGTATTGTTTACGGCATTTATTACCGCCGCCGCAACAGGAACAAACGCTATTTCCCCTACACTTTTAGCTCCATAGGGACCTTCATCCCCGCCTTGTTCAATCAAGAGCGTTTTTACCAAAGGCATATCAGGCGCATTAATCACATGATAATCTTTAAGGCTGCTGTTAAGTATGTTACCATTACTGCCTATTCGAACTTCTTCATACAATGCGTAGCCTATGCCCATTTGGACTCCCCCTTGAATTTGTCCTTCAACCATTCCTGGATTAATGGCTTTTCCAATATCATGAACTGCCAGATAATCTGTAACTCTAACCATTCCCGTCTTTGTGTCAACCTCAACTTCAGCAAAGTGTACAGCATAGGCACCTGGATTTGACGTTCCATGATAAGTGTGTGTAATAACGATGTCCGTATTATCCTTAGTTTTAGCAGTTGTCGCAATATCACGATAACTTATTGACTGTTGCTCATGACCAATAATCCATACGCTACCGTTTCCGATCTCTAAATACTGTTTTGGCTTCCGTAAAATGAGAGACGCACATTCCAATAGTTTTTCTTTTACCTTCTTAGCTACTTCATAAGCACAAGCACCACAAATATAGGTCACTCTACTACCATAAGAGCCGAAATCATAAGGACCGCTTTCTGTATCAGCTTCCAAAACGGTAATATAGCTAGGCTCAATATCTAATACCTCTGCAGCAATCTGATTAATAGAAGTAATCGTTCCACAACCTAAATCATGCAGACCAGTATTTAAAATAAAACTGCCGTCCTCATTCATCTTCAGGGTCATTGTACTATGTTCAGGAAAACCACCATACATACCATTTTTATGAGCTGCACAAGCAACTCCCACCCCCTTGCGGTATCTACCTTTATCTGGCTTCCTATGATATCGTTCGCTCCAACCAAAGCAGGCAGCCCCTTTTTCCAAGCACTCAATTACGCGAGCATTTCCCAGTGAAAGTGAGGATGCTTTATCTTTGTCATAGGGATGGACAAGGTTTTTAAGCCTGAATTCTACCAGATCCATAGATATCTTTTTAGCGACTGCATCCATATGTATTTCCATGGCCGTTATTATTTCTGGAGCTCCCCACCCTCTGGCACCACCAGCCACGGGCGTATTGGTGTAAATAATCTTACTGTGATGTTGGTAGTAAGGAATTCTATATAACCTACATATTTTTTTGGTCATGGCATAAGCATTATCTACAGAACTGGTAGCATAGGCTCCAGCATCAACAACTGTCTCCACTATGCAATCTTCCAAAACTCCATCCTTTGTGACACTTGTTCTTATACTTGACGTTGTGGCAGGTCTGGTCATCGTTGCAATAATGCTTTCTTTCCTATTGAATGTTAATTTGACAGGACGTCTGACCTGCTTGGCCAAAAAAGCGGTAACCGGTTCAATGATTGCTTCTTGTTTTCCTCCAAAAGAGCCCCCCATGGGCATTTTAATGACTCTAACCTTATTGTAATTTAATTCCAGCAAATCAGCGACAATGGTTCTAATGCCAAATACACCTTGACAAGCTGCCCAAATGGTAAGCTTTCCAGAGCTATTGAAATCTGCCAGACAGACATGAGTTTCCAACGCTGCATGATGCACCTTTTGAGTGCGTGTTGTTGTTTCCACAACCAGACAATCCTGAACAAGCTGAATCTGCTCTCCCAGTTTATATTCAAACTGATGGATCAAGTTACCCTCAGGATGAATTTTGATATGGTTATTCTTCAGTGCTTCCTCCGGAGTACTCAGCACAGGCAGTAGCTCAAAATCCACGCGAATAAGCTCCATAGCCTCCTTGGCAATATCTAGGCTAGTAGCCACAACAGCGGCAATCCGGTCCCCGACAAACCTAACCTTGTCCGTGAAAAGACGCTCGTCTTCTAGGCAGAATTCCTGGTTAGGTATAATTCGATAGCGACTATAGGTTTTGTTGGGTGTATTTAAATAAGTAAAAACTCTAATCACACCCGGTAATGCTTCAGCTCTGCTAGTATCAATCTCTTTAATTAGCCCATGTGCTACTGGACTTAAAAGTAACTTGGCATACAACATCTTAGGCAGCTTCATATCGCTTAGATACAACAATTCCCCTCTTACCTTTTGAGATGCGTCATGAATTGGAAAGGTATGCCCAACATATTTTAAATCCTTGTTCAATACCTTCACCCCTCGCCAACCTTTGCACTTATTACATCAAGTGTATCCGAGGCGCTCCAAACGACACTCCCCCGTTTAATCACCGTTCCAATCGGACTACTTCCAAAATGGTAAGGTAAATAATTTAAATTAGGAATGTCTAGGATGAGAACATCTCCCTGTTTTCCAACTTCTAAGCTGCCGATCTGATCTGCCCTACCAATAGCATGAGCCGCATTAATCGTTGCTGCTGTCAAGGCTTCTTCTGGGGTGAGACGAAGATAGAGGCAGGCTAGGGTTAAAACCAAGGGCATGGATTCCGTTGGCGAAGAGCCTGGATTCGAATCGGTTGCCAGAGCTACGGGTACCCCTGCACTAATCATTGCTCTTGCTCGGGCATACGTATTCTTGGCTAGATTAAACGAAGTTGCCGGCAACAGTACTGCTATAACTCCTTGTTTAGCCAGGGCTGCTATTCCTTCATCCGAGGTTTGGAGTAAGTGCTCGGCACTCGTTACACTCAGTTTCGCCGCTAATTCTGCGCCTCCCGCTGCCGTCAATTCATCGGCATGGATCTTTAACTTAAAGCGAAGTTGTTGAGCTTTAGCTAAAATCCGTTCACTCGAGTTAAGACTGAAAACCCCAGGTTCGCAAAAAACATCACAGAACTCAGCTTGAGTATGAGTTGCAATTTTGGGCAAAACGACTTCAATAATATAATTTGTAAATTCCTCTTCGCTATAACCCGGTGGAACCGCATGAGCTCCCATAAACGTTGGTACTAGGTCGATCACCAGTTCACTATCTAATTCTTTAATGAGACGTAACGCCCTCATTTCTTCATCCAACGTTAATCCATAACCACTCTTCACCTCAACAGTGGTCGTTCCCAGACAGAGCATTGTTTGAAGTCGGTGGCTCGTTTGGGCCTTAATCTCTTCATCCGTAGCTTGCTTCGTACTCCGAACTGTTGCCAGAATTCCCCCGCCCTGTTTAAGTATCTCTAAATAGGGAACTCCCTTAAGTTTCAAAGATAACTCATTCTCGCGCGAACCAGCATAGAGAGCGTGCGTATGTGGATCGACAAACCCTGGGGTGATAACCTTTCCCTTAGCACTTATTCGTATGGTTTTAGGTCCTATCCATCCACCCGCCAGAACTTCCTCGGTTGTGCCTACCGCTGTAATCTTTCCTGCTTGAATAGCGACGGCACCATCCTTGATCAGACCGATTTTGGACATTTCCTCCCTTCGAGCTGGACATCCAGAGTGACCTTTCATTGTGGCCATCATCTCAGCAGAATGGATCAAGAGATCCGCATCTTGCACAAAACCATCTCCTCGAGTTAGAATTCAAACACGCGCTTCTCCAAGATCTGCTCATTTGAGAAATTATGCAACCTTAAATAATAGGTTGCCACATCCATCATAACATCGAGCGGCACAAGCCCCACAATTTCGCTACCAATAATCGCCACCCCATAATGAGCGGCTTCTGTTTTAATAAATTCTAAGGCCCGATACAAGGGAGTTGCTTGGGTATCCACCATATTCATCGAGATTTGTACCATCCCTTGCTCGGAAAGATCGATTCCTAAAGCCTTAACGTTGACAAATCCACCGGAACTCCCTCGAATGCCTTTGGCAATAGTTTTACCAATCTCTAAATTGGTTGTACCAAGGTTGACATTAAAGGCAATCAGAGGTGGACGAGCACCAATCGCAATCGCTCCTGCCTTCCCCAAAACACTTGGTCCATAATCCGGCGTACGCTCAGTGGTCGCAATGCTCTCCTTCAACCCTTCATATTGCCCTCTGCGTACGTCCGCCAAATTACGGCGTTCAGGCTTAGTTGCAGCCTTCTCATATAAAAAGACTGGGATCAAGAGTTCTCGTCCAACACGTTCACCTAATGTTTTGGACAGAGCGACACATTCTTCCATAGACATACCCCGAATAGGGACAAAAGGGACAACATCTGTAGCCCCCATTCGAGGGTGTTCGCCCTGGTGTTGATCAAGGTCAATCGTTTCGGCGGCTTTACTAATCAATTTCCAGGCAGCTTCAAGGACGTTTTCCGGCTCTCCGATCATGCTGATGACCGTTCGATTGTGATCGGCATTACTAGAGTAATCCAACAAGGTTACACCCGGTACTTGTCTCACCTCAGCGATGATTTTCTCAACGACATCCAGTCGCCTACCCTCGCTTATATTAGGAATGCATTCCACAACTTTTACCACTTATAACATCCCTCCCAGCTGACTCAGCACGCTTCCTTGGCATTCCTCAAATAGCTGCTGTCCCTCTTCGCGCAGAGCTTGAGATTCGGCCAGCAAAGTCTCTTTCGTTTCAAGGGATTTTAACCCTAAAGCATTAATATAGACATTAAAGAGGGCCCCCTCTAAGCCAGACTTAAACATTAGAGCGGCCACGCCCATGTCGCTCAAGGCGTTAGGATTGCCTTTGCTTAACAAACCGGGCATTTCACGCAACCCCGTTAAACATTCTTTAGCTGTTTGCAAAGGAATCTCAGCTGCCTTGAGCGTTGCCTTTTCCAAAGCCTCATGACGAAGCATTTTCTCTTCAGCGCTGTTTTTCGGAAGATGCAAGGCCTCCATGACGAATTTGAAACCTTGCGTATCCTCATCAACAAGCGTCATTAAGGTTTTTTGCCTGGCCACAGCAGCTTCCAGCAATGACATTATCTCAGCTTGAACCGTAAAAAACTTTTCTCGCCCAAGAGTTAAACGACAAACCATGGCCACGAGAGCAGATCCTTGAACCCCGGCATAAGCAGCCACACTTCCACCACCTGGCGCAGGCGAAGACGAAGCCACCTCTTGAACAAATTCACTTAAACTCATATTCCTGAGATCCAATACCTCAACCCCCTTCGTATTAAACAAATTCCACCCTTTATCCCACTAAACAAGCTCCCAGCACCCCCGTACCATCTCCGCACAGCACCAATCCAGATGTACGACTTGCCCCCATGCAACCAAGTGCAATCAAGAGTGCAATCAAGAACCGTCCCTATTTGCACAGCTAAACAACTTATCCACCAAGTCAGTAATCAAATCGTCTCTAGGAATAAAAGGAATCGTAATCTGTCCAGAACTCTTATAACGCTCATTGAACTCGAGGCTTGTTTCGATCGAATGTTCATTTCTAGCCCAAGAACGGCGAGCCACTCCACCCATCACGTCCCACAGAAGCGCGGATTTGATAATATTATCCACTCGTTCGCTGCCATCTAATACCAAGCCAAATCCGCCATTAATGGCTTTGCCAATGCCGACGCCCCCTCCGTTATGAAGTGATACAAGGCTCATTCCTCGGGCGGCATCTCCGGCAAAACTTTGGACGGCCATATCAGCCATGACATTACTACCATCTTTAATATTTGCTGTTTCCCTAAAGGGAGAATCTGTTCCACTCACATCATGATGGTCCCGTCCGAGCATGATAGGACCAATCTCTCCCTTGCGAACCATTTCATTAAATTTAAGCGCTATTTTGATCCGACCTTCAGCGTCCTGATAAAGTATTCTGGCTTGCGTACCGACGACAAGTTTATTTTTCTCGGCATCCTTAATCCAAAGATAGTTGTCTCGATCTTGGCCTCGGCGGTTTGGATCGATACAAGACATCGCCGCTTGATCAGTTTGGTGCAGATCATCCTTTTTAGCACTGAGACAAACCCAGCGAAAGGGCCCATACCCATAATCAAAAAGCTCCGGCCCCATAATATCTTCAACATAGGAGGGGAAAATAAAGCCGTCTTTTTCATCCACGCCGTTTTTGGATATCGTTTGGACGCCGGCATCATAAATCGCCTTCATAAAAGAATTCCCATAGTCAAAGAAATAAGTACCTCGATCTACCAGAGTACGGATTAATTCGTAGTGTCGAATTAAGCTCCGGTCAACAAGTTTATTAAATTCAACCCGATCCGTGCCCAGTAACCTAGTCCGTTCTTCATAAGAAACTCCCTGTGGGCAGTACCCCCCTTCATAGACAACGTGGCAGGAGGTCTGATCGGAAAGTAAATCTACTTTAATCTTATGTTCAACGGCATAGTCCAATAAGTCCACGACATTTCCCTGATAAGCGATCGACATCGGTTCTTGCTTCTGCACATACTCAGCCGCAAGGCGAAAAACTTCCTCTAAATCCGCGGACATTTTACTAACCCAGCCCTGCTCATAGCGGGTTTTTATTCTGGACGCATCAACTTCAGCAATAATCCCCACGCCGTTGGCTATTTCCACGGATTTTGGCTGAGCTCCGCTCATACCTCCCAGACCAGAAGAGATAAACAAGTGTCCCCTTAGATCTCCGTCCCGAGGAATTCCTAACTTTAATCGTCCGGCATTTAGTAACGTGTTGAATGTCCCGTGGACAATTCCCTGCGGTCCAATATACATCCAACCACCGGCCGTCATCTGCCCATAGTTGGCCACACCCATTTGTTCAGCGATTTCCCAATCCCTCTGATTGTCAAACATGCCCACCATTAAAGCATTGGTTATAATCACTCTTGGTGCTTCCGGCCGAGATGGAAATAATCCCACTGGGTGGCCAGATTCCATGACTAAGGTTTGCTGATCGGTCAGCGCTTCAAGATATTTCTTGATTAAACGATACTGCAACCAATTTTGACAGACACTACCTGTTTCACCGTAGGTTACAAGCTCATAGGGATAAAGGGCGACCTCAAAATCCAGGTTATTCTCGATCATAACCTGGAAGGCCTTACCTTCTGTGCAATTCCCCTTATAGTCATCGATTGCTTTCCCATACATTCGTCCAACCGGACGAAAACGATAGGCATAAATCCTACCTCTCGTCCGCAATTCCTCCAGAAATTCTGGAGCCAATTTCTCATGGAGTTCCTCAGGTACATAGCGCAAAGCGTTTTTTAAGGCGATCTTTGTCTGAGCCGGCGATAGGCTAAACCCTCTGTCTGGAGCTCTTCTGATTCCTTCTTTAAATTCCGGCATTTCTGGTAATTCAGATTCTAATTTTATAGTCATGGCTTGCGCAATGTCATAATTATTACTCATGGTAGGAACCCCCTCCCTAAACTATCCGACTCTCGATTTGTTTGCCGAGTCATTCTGGATAAGTATAGTCTTTCCTTAGACTTCTCATAACTCCTAAAAATGATGCTCTCACTCTTAGCCTAATACGGTTGATTATGTTTTTGGTTGCAGTTTGCGCTGAACCGTTTTAACTAGTTTTCCTGAGGAAACCAACTCTTTAGCGTCTTGAATATCTGGATACATGACACGATCCGCTCCAAGTTGGTCTACCTTTGATCGAACAAGTAAGTAAGCGCCTTCGCTGCCCTTCCCGAGCCTAAGTTCCTCTTTTCCTGGTCTCAAATCAACAGCCTGACAAGCCGCCAATAGTTCCATTGCCAAAACATGAGCTGTATTTTCAATAATATTGCGCGCCTTACGAGCTGCAATCGTTCCCATGCTGACATGGTCTTCTTGATTCGCAGAGGAAGGGATTGAATCGACACTAGCCGGATGGGCCAAAATCTTATTTTCAGAAACCAGTGAGGCAGCGGAATACTGCACAATCATAAACCCTGAATTCAACCCTCCGTCTGGAGTTAAAAACGCTGGCAGCCCACTTAAGTAGGGATTCACCAAACGTTCCACTCGTCGTTCAGCAATGTTAGCCAGCTCCGCCACGGCAATCCCCAGAAAATCCATTGCTAAAGCAATCGGTTGACCGTGAAAATTCCCACCTGAGAATACTTGCTTTTCTTCAGGAAAGATTAAGGGATTATCGGTCGCTGAATTCATCTCAATTTCCACGGCTTTTTTGGCATAAGCTATCGCATCTCCAGAGGGCCCATGTACTTGAGCAATACAACGCAGTGAGTAAGCGTCCTGAACTCTGGGGCGTCGTTCACTTGCTACAAACGTACTCCCTGCCGTGAGCAGACGTATCTGTTTTGCTACCTCAATCTGACCATTATGAGGGCGCACGGCATGGATTTTCGCATCAAAGGCATCAAGAATTCCCTCCAGAGCCTCAAAGGACAAAGCAGCCGTAATATTGGCGGACTTCCATAAAATTTCTGCATCCCAAACTGCCAAAGCCGCAATCGCTGTCATAACTTGGGTTCCATTGATTAAGGCCAAACCCTCTTTGCCTTCCAAAACTACGGGCACTATCTCCGCTTGAGCCAAGGCCTCTCGCCCACTCATCCGTGAGCCTTTATAGAATGCTTCGCCCTCACCAAGCAAAACCAAAACCATGTGGGCCAAGGGCGCCAAATCCCCGCTGGCTCCCAGCGAACCTTTCTCCGGTACAACTGGGACAATCCCCGCATTGAGCACCTCAATCAAGGTTTCCAGTGTGGCTAACCGAATACCGGAAAACCCTTTTGCTAAGGCGTTAGCACGAAGCAACAAAATAACTCTCACTATTTCAGGTGCAAGGGGTTCCCCCACACCAGTTGAATGACTCATAATCAGGTTGCGCTGTAGTTTTCTAGAATCTTCTTTGGAAATTACCACATCACTAAACATGCCAAAACCTGTCGTGATCCCGTAAACTAATTGATTATCTTCAATCAGTTGATCGACATAGTCTCTGGATCTCAGAACCTTTTCCTTAGCTGTCGAGTCTAACTCCACCTTGGCACCGTACCGTGCCACTGCAACCACTTGCTCTAAGCTGAGTGTTTCCCCGTCCAAGATAACCCGTATTTGTTCCGCTAAGGCTCCACTCATACATGCCCCTCCTCATATCTCAAATAACCTCTCGGTATTCACCATTCACCGAGGTAGTTGGGACATAATCTTCCCTATCCAACCTTAGAGCATTCATCGTAAAATCTCATCTGAAAAATGACTCTATTCCTCCCTGGATTTACATCTTGAAGCGCTGCACAAAAGCTCCTTTAGTGTGTTCACTCAGTTCCCCTTGATATGCTGCCAACGGCAAAGAATTGTTTCCAAGAGATCTACGACAATAAATAAACTGACTCCGAGTAGAGCCATCATAATGATTCCAGCGAACATTTCATCCGGAGCCGCGCGACTCCACGCATCCATAATAAAATAACCTAATCCTTCGGTCGTAGCAAACGACTCGGCGAAGAACAAAACTGCAATCGCAGTTCCCATACTCAGGCGAAGGGACGTCAAAACATCAGGTAAACTCGCAGGCAAGAGCACGTACTGGTAGACTTGCGCTCGATTTCCCCCCAAAGAACGCAGCGAGGAAATCGTTTCAGCGGGAACTTTACGAACAGCATCGCGTGTTGTCACTAAAATTTGAAAAAAAACAATCAGCGTAATCAGAAAAATCTTGGAACCATCTCCAAGTCCGAAAAACAAGAGGATCAAAGGAAGAAAGACAATCTTGGGAATCGGATAGGTAATATAAACCAAAGGGGCTAAAAACCGATCAATCTGTCGTTCATACCCCATAATTAATCCTAGCGGAAGGCCAAACACTAACGAGAGTAATGTCGATAGGACGACTCGATACGTGCTGACCCAAAGATGTCTCCCCAGCTTCGCTTCGAACAGCAAACGTGCGGTAGCTCTTAGTGCTGCCTGAGGTGTCGGTAACATGGGCGTCTTGAGACTCCAAGCGGCATACTGCCAGAGTGCTAGCAAAAATAAAGCAGCTCCTAAATACCCTAAGAGCTGTCTTTGAAATCCTCTACCTCGCTGGGTCATTCAGCCTTCCTCCCTTCTAAGAGAGAACGAACATAACTCGTCTTCCGGAAAAATTCTGACGACTGACGATAACCACTTTGTCCAATCAAAGGGTTAAGGATTTCGCCCATGACATGAGTGGGGCGACCATCCGCCAGCACTAAAATACGACTACCTAAAAAAACGGCCTCCTCAATACTGTGAGTTACTAAAACAGTCGTTAACTTCTGTTCCTGCCAGATTTCTAAGAGAAGTTTTTGAAGCCGTTCTCGAGTCAAGGCATCAAGAGCCGACAAAGGCTCATCCATTAAAAGCAGATCCGGTTGTAAGGTTAACGCTCGAGCCAAAGCCACTCTCTGCCTTTGCCCTCCGCTCAGCTGACTGGGAAAATGATGTTTCACTTCCCACAAACCCATTTTACGAATCATTTCTTCAACCGTTCTCTGATATATTCGTTTAGACACATGCCGAACTCTCAAACCTAAACTAACATTTCGTTCTACATTAAGCCAAGGAAAGAGCCCATATTCCTGGAGGATAAAAGCCGTTTTCTGGCGAGGACCCATTACCTGCTCCTCCCAAATCTTGATTTCTCCGCCTGTTGGATGTAACAGCCCGGCCAATAAATAGAGTAGAGTGCTTTTGCCACAGCCCGACGGGCCTATCAAAACTAAGCTTTCTCCTGGTTCAATCTTCAAACTAAAATCGTCATAGACCTTGACCTGTGACGCGCCTTGAACATAAGCTAGATTACAATGAGAAACTTCAATCACAGGTTATTCTCCCCTTATATCAGATATCAGAAGTCCGAGGCCAGACTTGAAAATCGAGTCTCAAGATGGAAGACTCGAAGTGTCGTTGAACAACGAAAATGAGTCCCAGCGCGCGCGACGCTTATGATTTAGGAAGGAGATCAGAATCCACTAAATCTTGATAGGCGTAGGCTTGGGGAATGAGTTTTTTATCAACCATCCACTTCATAACACTATTGACTTCTTCCTCAGTTGGAAGCTGAAGCTTCGAAAAGGTTGGCATTTGGTAACTTTCCTTTAACTCAGCAGGAATCTGGGCTTTTTCTAAAAACAGACTGCGATATTGAGCGGGATTTTTACTGAGAGCTTGTCCAGCAGAGCCATAAACTCTTACGACAGCTTTAATTCCCGCGGGGTTCTCCTGAATACTTTGGCTTCGAAATAAGAAAACGGTCTGGGAAATATTCCGATACGTATCATCTATGAGCAAATGGGCTCCCTTAGCTTGAGCCAGGGAAGCTAGTGGATCAGGAAGACAAGCGGCATTGATCTGGTCCGATAGCAACATATCTAAACGCACAGGCATTTTAGGGATCGACATCTTCTTTACACCGTTTAACGCAACCCCTTTATCCAGAAGCATTTGATCACTGACATAATCAATAATCGAGTTCTGCGATATTCCTAGGGTCGCTCCTTTTAAGCCTGCCAGATCATTAATACTCGATTTAGGAGAGGACAAAATCGCAAAACGCCCTTCTTTAGGAGTTGCGCCAAGTCCGATCGAAGCAATTTTTACATCAGTACCAATTTTCTTTAACAAAGCCACAGCTACCATATCTGCAACCTCTCCATCAATTTGTCCTGCTTGCAATGCGGTATCCCGCTCCAGGGCACTTGCAAAGCTAACCAATTCTACTTGAACCCCTTCTTTAGCATAAAGTCCGTCCTTTTCAGCCACATAAAACGGCAAATTATCCTCAATAGGCAATACCCCAATTTTAACCGTTTTTTCTGCGCTTTGCGTTGGTTGAGTATTAGCTGGGGCCTTAGTTGCAGCACAACCGGAAACAACGATGACTAGACTAAGAACAACACTCAAAACACTAAATCGGAAACTTCGTCTTCTCATTTATTCTCGACACTCCCACTCTTTATAGTTATTACTTTCAAACATGATTATTAATTTCGACAAAGAGTTGGGGATTCCTTTCTGCATTCATTAATCATAGCCAAAATGAATACCCTGTCCCACAAAAAGCTGTTAAACCTTAGCGCAAGGATTAACAGCTTTTCGATCCTTATCAGACCGCCAGATCCTTCCGAGAGAACAATATTCCGGCTAGCACCAAGTTCACTCCAGTAATTATACCTAAAACTAAAAAACCTTTAGTCGGTAGAACCTTCCGTTGCAGGACTTCCTGAGGGCGAAACAGTCCAAACGGAGTGAGATATTTCAATTTGGAAAAGCGATCACTAAGACTTGACACCACATCCAGCCCATAAAATGCAAAAGTTAATGCACTTGCATAGCGCTCCGACTCTTCTTTAGTAGCGCATAGCACCGCCAAGAACAGACTGTAGGCACTGATTGCGGAAGCCAGACTAAAAGCTAAGATCCCTAGTCGGAAGTATTGCCACCTAGCAATACTTATCTCAAAACGTGCTGTAGCGGTATATATTCCGCCTAGCGTGGTGCCAGTTACCAAGGCTAACTCCGTCAATAGCACTCCGATTTGAGTGTTTAGAATCTCGACCCGCGAAACGGGTGATGATAAAGGATAGGCCATAAAACCTTGTTCCACTGGTTGGGCCACCAAGACATTGGCAGTGCTTATACCATAAAAAGCAATAATCACCGTCCATATCCGTCCCAACAGTTGAGCTGAGATATAGGCCTCATAAGATAGGTCAACTTCCTCTCCCGTTGTAACGCCGAACGCCCGTTTAACTGCCAAGGGAAAACTTTTCGGGATCTCCTCTATAGCTGGTGATTGGATAATGATGGGATAAACCCAGGTTACGATCCATTCGTAGAGTGCTAACCCCAACGAGTAGCCTATTATTTTTTTACCCTCTTGTTTAAGCATCACCCAATATAAGGTTTTATTCATTGGGACATTTGGCAAAAAAATAGTGCGATGTTCCTAACGGCATAACTGAAACGCTTACATCCGTGTAACCTGTTTGGTGCAAAAGCGTAATAACTTCTTGTTCGGTCGGCAACCCCTGGAAACCCTGATGGCAGGCCAGAAAAAAACTCATAAGATTCTGCGGAATATGCGTCCGAAATATTCGAATTGGTTCGCCTTTTCGCACAGCTGTTAATATTCCCAATTGCCCGCCTGGAGACAATAATCCCTTAATACTCTCTAAAAGCTGAATTCTCTGTTCCGGCGTGAAGTAGTAAATACTATTATTGATAAGACAAAGATCGAACGTTCCTAAATCATTAAGTTGCCCATCATCCTTCTGCCTAATACTTTGAAGATTCCCCAGCGCTAAAATATCTTCACAAAGAATCTGGATTCTCTCCCCAGACTCTTTTACGCACTCCTGCGCTCTGGAAGCGACGACGGGATTCATTTCAAGGCCTACCCCATATAGTTCAGGAAATTCACAGGCTAGCTTATTTAAATACAAACCCTCTCCACAGCCAAGATCTAAAACCCTTTGCCATTTCTCGCGCTGGCATTTAGCGCGCAAAAATGGCCACACAAAAGCCTCTGAGGCCAAGGAGGCTTTTGCGATTAATTCTTCTTCCATGGCAGAACCAAAAGCAAGTTTTTCCTCTTGATTTGTCATGAGCAGAGGAAGCTTTGCAAATCCCGTGCTCCAATGTCCCACCAACTCTTTATACAAGGCGTCTAGTCCACTATTTTTGTATTTATTGATTGCTCTTCCCAATTTAGTTACTCGGAAGCGCTCGTTATTATTCGTGAGTAAACCCTGGCAATATGCTTGTTCCAGCCAATGATCCAAGAGGACCTTGTCCCAGTCTGGATGAAGGGCCATGAGGTCTTCTAAGCTTTCTTCACTTGCCAACTCTGCCCAGATGTCTAACTCCAAGCCCGTTTGCACGACCCATAGAAAACCAAGATATTCCATCAGGGCCGTGGTTTTTCCGAGTAATGCCAGCATACCTGCGTCCAAATTGTTCACTCCTTTTTGCTCATCCACAATCTGCTTCACTATACTTTTTCAGACATGAAGATCTTTCTGGCTGAAAATATACCCAGCAAACGTAATAAAAATAATCGCAATTCCAAATAAGCCAAGTGTTGGAAGGGTGGGCACTTCCCCCTCCAATACTTCTTGGGGGCGGACCCAGCCAAAGATCGTTAGATTTTTTAGCCTTGAAAATCGATCATTAAGCTGCACTAAAATATCCAGAATATAAAACAGAAACGTAAGGCCTGACGCACTTAAGATTGTGAACTCTTCCTCATTAAATAAGACTGAGAAAAAAATACTATAGGCACCCACTGCTGAAAACAAAGCTAACCCTAAGACACCCAGACGAAAATATGACCCTATTTTAATGGGAATATCAAAAAACATGGTTTCTGCCCAGATTCCAAGTATAGTTAGGACCATCATCAAAGCCAATCCACTAACTAATACAGCTATTTGAGTCGAAAACACCTGCCAACGTCCCACCGGAGAGGATAAAAGGTAGGCCATCCCTCCCTGAGCAACCAATTTAGAGATTAACGCATCGGCCCCACTTATCGTATAAACTCCCATTACAAGAATCCAAACCCGTCCCAAACATTGGGTTGAAACATAGGACTCAAAGCAATCGAGTCCACTGCCCGAAGTAACCCCAAAGACCCGCTTCACGGAGTTCGGCAAATTATCGGCTAGCTCTGCCACGACCATGGACTGGGAGATTGCAGGGTAAACTCCGATCAAGAGCAAGTTGTAAAGCGTAAGCCCAGTTGCGTAGTTTAATGCCTTCTTACCTTGTCGTTTAAACATGGTAAGATATAATGCCTGGTTCAGAAGCGTCCCTCCCCTTCATAAAAATGCATAAACGCTTCTTCTAATTCTGTCGTCTTCTGCGCAAACTCCTTAACATTCACTAAGGCAAGTCCGCTTAAAAGCGGGTTTAAATCTCCTTGGACTTGGACGGATAGCTCAGTTCCATTGACTGCCACAATTGCTAAGCCGCGCTCACGCAGAAGTTGAACTTGTCCTTCATCTTCTACCTTTATATCAAACGTGCGCTGTTGCGCCTGGCGAAGTTTTTGGATTCCCTCGACGCCAGCCAATTCTCCGTCCCGGATGATTCCCACTCGATCACAAGTTCGTTCCACTTCTGGAAACATGTGCGAGGAAATAAAAATAGTCTTTCCCTGACTTTTTTCTTCCAACACCAAATCTATAAACACTTTTTGCATGAGTGGATCTAAGCCTGAGGTCGGCTCGTCTAAAATCAGAACCTCCGCATCCAACATCAGGGCATAAATGATTCCTAATTTCTGTTTCATTCCCTTCGACATTTTTCTAATGGGCTGTTTGAGATTTAGCTCCAATCGTTTAACTAAAACCTCTCTGCGTTTCCGAAAAATTAGTCGATCCCCATGCATGCCTGACATGAGATTTAAAAACTCCAGACCGGACATTTGCTCGAGGAAATTCATTTCTCCGGGAAGATAACCCACCAAAGCCTTTATCGCCAAGGAATTTTGCCAGCAATCCAAACCTTTAATCTGAGCAAAACCAGCATCCGGTTTTATAAAACCCATCAGCTGACGAATCATGGTCGTTTTTCCCGCCCCATTGGGACCTAAAAAACCAAATACTTCTCCCTCATCAACTCGGAAAGTTACCTCTTTAATTCCTCGAATATCTTTAGTTTCTTTGCCTTTAGTTTTACCTCTATCGTTTGCATATAGTTTGGTTATTCCTTCAACCTTAATCATCCGTTTTCTCCACCCTATTGAATTATTGCTGCCCCTACAGCATACGCTCAATCCCATTTTTTGTTCAATAATTTACCATTAGCTCTTAAGTACTTTCTGCGGAATCTTGCTTGATTTTTTTATACTAGTCAGCAAGTATAACTTGCGTTACATACTTTCTGTAGCCTAAGTGCAACTGAGGCGGCCGCCTTCGCCAAGGCTGACAGAATGCGTAATACGTGCGAAGACAGTGTCTTCGGGCGCCAGCCAAGTTTTCTTAATAAACAAGCCCGTTAGGCCTGATTATCAGGGGCTGACGGGCTCCTTCTTGCAAATTTTTTCAACCAGCTAAAAATATCGAAACGCTCTCTGATAAACTGAAGGCGAAACGGTTTCACTAATTCGGCGACACTTAGGGTAGGGTCAAGCTCATGAACAATTCCCTCCAGTATTAAAAGAGACTTCCCTAACAAGATAAAATCTGAAGGAATTTCAATCCGGTGCTGAGATGCCATAGTCAAAAGGTCGTTGACAAGCTCAGGCAGAACAGTTTGGGCAATGGGAACGTCTAAATGTTTTTTGCGCAGTCGGTCCAGATCCTGAGTTAGACGAGCTAAATCCACATTTTGAGATACAACGCCGAGTTGGAGCAGCGCCTTTACCATAGACTTCGTATTGCGCCGAGCCAAGGCACTGATTAAATTTGCAAAACGATGTTTCATAACCGGAGTTAGATTTCCTACAATTCCGAAATCAACAAAAGCAATTCTTGCTCCGGATAGAACAAAAATATTGCCGGGATGGGGATCTCCATGAAAAAAACCATCCCTTATGATTTGTTGAAGCAATGCTTTACTAAGACGTGCGGCAATTAATTTCTGATCATAATGACGAGCTGCGATTTGTTGCCGATCATTGAGCTTCACCCCATCGACATAAGCCATGGTAAGCACACGTCGAGTTGTAAACTCCCAGAAGATGCGAGGGATTATGACCTGGGGATCACTTTCAAACCCCTTGGCCATTTTCTCTGCATTTTTTCCTTCAGCCATGTAATCCAGTTCTTTTTTCAGCCATCCTGAAAATTCCTGAAGTAGCCCCGGCAAGGCATATTCCTTAGCCTTGGGGAGACGTTGCTCTATCAAGCTGACAATATCCTTCATGATTTCCAAATCCGTTTGAATCAGCGCCGTAATATTCGGGCGTTGCACTTTTACCACGACGGGTTCACCCGAGTGAAGTACCGCGTAATGAACTTGGCCGATTGAGGCCGCCGCCAGTGGCGATGGGTCAAAGATACGGAAGTTCCTATTAATTGGAGCACCTAGCTCCTGTTCAACTAGGTGTTTAACTTCTTCAAAACGAAGCAAAGGTGCTCGATCTTGAAGGTATTCCAACTCCCTTAGTACTGGTTTAGGAATAATATCCGGTCGCGTGCTGACAAATTGTCCGATTTTTATAAACGTTGGTCCTAGTTCACCTAAGGCTCGTCGAACGCGCTGACCAAGTTGAACCAAGTCCTTATCTGAACGTGCTCCATTGCCGCCTAGACCCAAATGCTCGAAAAGGATAAACCCCAATCCATTCCGGATGAGCACGGATACGATTTCTTGATAACGGCGAAAATGTCGTAATGTTTGTTCAAGCACAGAACCGCGCTCCTTCTTTAATTTAAGGCTAATGATAATCCGCTGACTGCCGCCAGTAGCGCACCCTGACCGGATTCTACGCTGATTGATACCTCTCTCCTCATACTTCTATGATATTCCCCTCCGTTCTAAAGTGTTTTCTCAAGCCACAATAATAATGAAATTGAGATTCCACATGACTCCACTGATCGGTAATTTATAAGAAACAAAGCAAAGGGTCCCGCCTAAATTGTTAGACGAGACTCTTTGCTTAAAAAAACTATCCTAACCCCTCTTAAAAACCATTACCTGTTTATGTTACTTTAAAGAGTCTAAAACTTGTTGATACATAGTCTGTGGAGTTACTGCGCTCCTAGGCTGTTTGCTGCCAGTTCCAGCTGCAGCTTTGGCACCAGTGCCGTCTCCAGCTTGAGTGGACGTTCCTTGGGTTGAGTTTTCAGTTGAGCTATTTGCGTTTTGCTTGTTCCCTTTAGAAGGTCTTGCTTGTGTTAAAGTGCTTTTTTGTTGGTCTGTAAAAATCGCGTTAATGGCGTCAGCTTTTTGTTGTAAAATATCTTGACTTGGATTAGAAGTACTAATCAATGCTTGCAAAATAGGTTTAAGCTTGTCCTTCTGATCGCTGGTTAAAGGATTTTGTTGATCATTTTCCAGACGACGGATCTCCATTGCAGCCTGTAACGCAGGATTACTTACCCTTTGCCCCTTGGCAGCAGCTTGCCCTTGGCTTGTTGATGGTGCTGTCGTTGTAGCTGTTGATGGTGCTGTAGTTGCTTGGCTTTGACCACAACCACTGGCTCCGATCAAAACCACCATCAGTAATATTCCGACTGTCAGCCAAGATTTTTTTGAAATTTCTTGCGTTTTACTCTGCTTTTCCATGTGATTAAACACCCTCCCGCTAATAACTTACTTCTGTTATTTCCGTAGTTTCTGCTTCTGCATAAGCCGTTGACTTGGTTAAAGATCCACTGAATTTAGGATCAACTCATTGTTTCCGTAGTTTCGCCTTCAACATAAGTCTTGTGAAGCTACAGTTAGGGAATTACATCATCACTGTCCTTTTTGAGTAATTTACGTTCACACTTTCATTTAACGCATGACTAAGAATATAACTTAGATTTAATAAATATGTGATAAACATCTTAAGATTTTATTAAGATTTAATTCACAGCTTATGCCCTTAAGCTTGCCCTTACTTACCTGATTCTGATCATTTCTTGCCATCGAATAGTTAATTAGTTAACCTCTTATTGCTTAGGAACTAACATTAAAACGACAGACTCTTAGTATAATCAACTAAGTGCCTGCCATTTTTAATGGTAGCAAAGTAATTGTTAGTATATCAATGATATTCAATAAATAATTATCTGTATTTCGACAAAGATTGGACGATAACTGTGAGATAATTAAAAGGCATAACATCGCACTATTTTTTGATTATTAGGTTATGGAGGATTGACTATGAAGATTATGAGCGCAAGCAATTTGGGTGTTGTAGCAGAGAATAAGCTGGAAGTTTACTTAGCTGAGAAGGAGGCGACCTACAAGAGTTTATTTGATACTATGAATTCCGGACATGCTTTATATCAAATCATAACGGATGAACAGGGAATACCCATTGATTATACAATACTTAATGTTAATGAAGCCTATGAAAAAATCAAAGGGCTTGATCGCAAGGCGCTTATCGGGAAAAAAGCGACTGAGGTCTGGCCGCAGCTTCAAGAAGCAAGTATGGACCGAATTGGATTATTGGGACATGTAGCACAATCGGGTAACTCTGTTTCAAAGGAAGTTTATGCTGAAGTGACTGATCACTGGTATGAGGTCAATTATTACAGTCCGAATATCGGTTTAGTGGCAGGTGTTTATTATGATATTACTGAACGCAAACTGTTAGAGAAGGAATTACTAAAAGCAAAAGAAGCGGCCGAATCTGCCGACTCGGCGAAAAGTATGTTCTTGGCCAATATGTCCCATGAAATCAGAACTCCTATTACTGAAATCATGGGGATGCTCCAACTCACCCAAATGACGACGCAACTCACTGAAAATCAACAGGAGTATCTGAACCTATCTAAGTTTGCTTGCGATTCTCTTTTGGTCATTATCAATGATATTCTGGATTACTCAAAAATTGAGGCAGGGGTTATGAAACTAAATAATGCCTGTTTCTGTACTCGAACATTAATCAATGAAGTGGTAAGTTTGTTTCAGCTCTCATCTCTGAAAAAGGGACTTATTATGGAGGTCTTCATTGATGAGGATGTCCCAAGTCATCTTTTAGGCGATGCTTTCAGGTTGAGACAAATCATTTCGAATCTGCTCGGAAACGCTGTCAAATGCACCAAAGAAGGAAGAATTGATCTTTATCTTAAAAAAGTTGAGAATCTTAAGAACAATAGCGTTAAATTAGAATGCATGGTTAAGGATACAGGAATCGGCATTTCATCAGAAAATATTGAGATTATTTTCAATAGTTTCAGCCAAGTGGGTAGCTTTTCAACAGGTCAATGCGGCGGAACTGGCCTGGGGCTTGCTATATCTAAGCGGTTAGTGGAGATGATGTTGGGAGAAATTTGGGTAGAAAGCCGGGAAGGAGAGGGCAGCAACTTTCACTTCACCTGTATTCTAGAGAGAGGAATTTGTGAAGATAATTTCGCACCGCTACCTGTGGCAAAACTGGAAAGCGATAGTACAGAAATTTCTCAAAGTCTCTTGCTCGTAGAGGATAACGCTGCAATTAGCCTGTATGTAGAAAAATTGGCTAGGAAAAGAGGCTGGCAGGTCACTGTGTCCGAGAGTGGAAAAGAAGCTGTGGATTCATTTCGGAAGAGCAAGTTTGATGGTATTCTGATGGACGTGCAGATGCCTGTTATGGATGGCTTAATGGCCACCGAAATCATTCGGCGGATGGAGGAGGATACTGGGAGTAGAAGAACACCAATCATTGCAATGACTGCTTATGCCCTCAAGGGAGATAAAGAAAAATGTTTGGAGGCAGGGATGGATGATTATCTAACGAAACCGCTGGAAGTAGACGAATTTTATGCAGTAGTTTCACGTTGGATCGGTGCTACTCTGTAGCGCCGATCTCCAGAACACAGGTAAAATAGAAGCTGCTGCCCTCGCCTTCTATGCTTTCTACCCAGATTTTCCCTGCCATTTGCGCTACCAGTCCCTTGCAGATAGAGAGTCCCAGTCCGGTTCCTCCATAGTTACGGGTATTCGAGTTGTCTACTTGGCTGAAGCATTTAAAAAGAACATCTCTTTTGTCCGCTGCTATCCCTATGCCAGTATCCTTGACTACAAATTCGAGTTTGATTTCTTTCCGGTTGAGTTCTCCTATCTTCTTGACAGTAACGTCGATTTTACCTTTTTTTGTGTATTTGACAGCGTTCCCAATTAGATTGGTTAATACCTGTCTCAACCTGAAGGAATCACCAATCAGGTTGTTTGGGACATCCTCTGCTAAGAAAGTTGTTATTATTAACCCTTTTTCCGCGGCAGCAACTTGAAATAAGCCGACTGAATTTTCTAATACCTTGGCGATGTCAAAGGGTGTTTTCACTAGTTCCATCATTCCGGCATCGATTTTCGAATAATCAAGAATGTCATTAATAACTAATAAAAGTGCATCAGACGAGGTTTTGGAAAGGCGAAGATATTCTTTTTGTTCCTCTGTCAGTTCTGTCATCTGCATAAGTTGCAGCATACCCATGACTACACTCATAGGAGTTCTCATTTCATGACTCATATTAGCAAGGAATTGACATTTAGCAGCGTCTGCCGCTTTAGCATCTGCTTGGGCAATTTTTAATTCTTCCTCTCGCCGTTTAAGGTCAGAGATGTCGTGTAAAATAGTCACATACAAAATTCCTTTTTGAGTATCTATTGAATAAGTAGAATCTACGACTGTTTTAACCGTACCATTCGGAAGTGCTACTTTTTGTTCAATTGTCTTTCCTGGCCAGCTTATTGATTTACTAACAATACTCATATATTTCGTTTTGAGAAATTCCAACAATTTTGGAATTCTCTTATCATCAGGGGCTAACTGGTATTGTGAATCCCAGAGGTTAATTTCTTCTAGATTAGATAGTTTACTTTCTGAAAAGTTTTCCATTGCTTTATTACAAGTAATGATTTTTCCAAAACTATCGCAAATAATGATCGCATCAATAGATTCTTCAATTAACAGACGATTTTTCTCCTCACTTTCCTTTAAGGCGTCTTCGGCCTTCTTGCGCTTGGTGATGTCGCTCAGCGCAATGCGAAACTCGGGCTCGCCATCAGCGTCTTGTGCGGAGATCATTGTCATATGCCCCCAGAATACTGTGCCATCCGATTTCAGCATCCGCAGTTCGCAACTCTGTGGTTCATCGGTCTCCAAAAGCTGTTTGCGGTGCTGATAGTAAGTGCCTTGGTCTTCTTTTAAGATGTAGCGGGAGATGATTGGTTGAACATTCAGCGCACCTCGAGCCACGCCCAGCAGGTTAGATGCCGTAAGGTTGGACTCTAAGATCAGCCCCTTTTCAGAGATGGTGCAATAGCCCACTGGTGCCAAGTCGTACAGTTCGAAATAGCGCGTCCGCGTGGCGTCTAGTTCCGTCTGCGCCCGGCGCAACTCTTCGTTCTGCATCTCCAATTCAATTTGATGCACGCGCAGTTCATGAAGCGTCTGCTGCATTTCTTCGGGCAACGTCATCACCAGCGTTTCAGATGTCAAGACTGTTTTACCTTGGACCATTTCTTCAGCTCGACGGCGCAAATCCTGTCTTGAGCTTGCCGAAGGGCAGGATTTTTTAGGTGAATTTTTTTTCATTGTGCCCCTCCATCATTTTCCGGTGGTGTTTTCTCAGCCTCTAGCCCCGCCCAGCTTTGAGTCTGGCAGCCGGAGATATCAGTTAGGACAGTAATATCTGCCTCGCCGTCTGAGAGCTGGACCTGGGCGACCGCAACCTGCACGGGAAATTGTGAGCCATCAGGGCGACAACCGAAGCTTCCAAATTCAATCGGTACTGAAAGTTCGGGAGAAGAGTGATCCGCTGCAAAAGACTCAGCGGCAGAAGCTAATTCTTGACTTGCTAAATAGCTAAGCTCTCCGAATTGCGGAGCATAAGATGGGCCTCTTGATAGGTCGACCGATTCTTTGACACTTTTTAGGCCGAATGTCTCCTGATACTTTCGATTAGTGTACAAACTGGTCGCATTGCGCGAAACGCTGATAGCAACTGGTGCCTGTTCAATAAGGGTATGGAAGCGCAATTCGCTCTCGCGCAGAACCGCCTCTGTTCGCTTCATCTCCGTGATGTCGACAAAGGTGATCACCGCGCCCTCAATCACGTTATCGAGCGTGCGGTAAGGCATGATGCGCATCGCACACCACTTACTCTCGATGGTCTGTACTTCCCTTACTATCGGAACCAAGGTATCGAGCACAGCCTGCGTATCCGCCACCAAGCTATTGTAGCCAACCAGGTTGGAGACAATATGAGCCACAGGTCGCCCCACGTCATTCAAGATCAGATTAATGATCCGGGTGGCGGCGGGGGTGAAGCGCAGGATGCGGAGTTGATGATCCACATAGACGGTGCCGATGCCAGTACCGGCCAGCAGGTTGTTCATATCGTTATTGGCCCGCGTCAGATCGACCACTTTGCTTTGCAGTTCGACGTTGACTGTGGCCAGTTCTTCGTTGACCGACTGCAATTCTTCCTTGGAGGTCTCCAGCTCCTCGTTGGTGGATTGCAATTCTTCGTTCACGGACTGCATCTCTTCGTTGGAGGATTTAAGCTCTTCATTAGAGGTCTCCAATTCCTCTTTCGCGGTCTGGAGGTATTCCTCTTTGGCCTGCAATTCCTGCTTGAGCGCCACGATACACGCCTCGGCTTCTATATCGAGACGATCCGCTCCGGCGCTCTTGTGCAGGGCAGCCAGCTGGGCCTGTTCGAGATTAACGAGCAGCTCTTCCTCAAGGATGACTAGATACAGAAGTGCCTCAGACGTTGCACTCTGCCCTGCCGTCACCGGGCGGATGGTCAGGTTGACTGTAGTAAAGTGATCATTAGTTTTAACGCTCAAACCTGTGCGGCGTACGATTTCTTTTCTCCTCACAGCTGATGACAGAGCCACGGTCAGGTCGCGACGCAATCCTTCGCGAGCCATCTTCAAAATGTTATCGATTCCAACTTCGCCTTGAGCCAGCTCCAGGTACATACCAGTGCGGCCATGAAGGTAGAGGATATCGCCCTGAGCGTTAACAAGCACGCCTACTGGGGCAATCTGCTGCAAAAGCGCCTGTTCGGTCAGCTGGCGCAGCGGTATTTTAATTGAACCAGTCGTTTTTTCAGCAGTCCGCGGGAGCGCTACATCCAACGCTGTCATAAGCGGGAGAAAGTGGCTCAGGGTTGTACGTTGGGCTCCATTAATATCCTCTTTGCGCTGGTACAGCTTCCATTTGCGATCCAGCATGGTAAACAGATTGCTGAAATCACCCACGGTCTCTGAGGTGCCCAGGAAAAGCAGCCCGGCCGGGTTTAGTGCGTAGTGGAACAAAGGAATGAGCTTCCTCTGCAAGTCCCCGTCCAAATAGATCAAAAGATTGCGACAACTGATGAGGTCGAGCTTGGAGAAGGGCGGGTCTTTGATCACATTTTGCTCAGAAAAGATAAGTAAGTCGCGAATGCCTTTGTGGATGCGATACGCGCTACCGCCTAGTTCAGCCGTAAAAAAGCGTGCCAATCGCTCCGGCGAGAGGTCGGCGGCGATGCTGGCTGGATAGAGGCCGACCCGAGCCGTGGCAATCGCCTGACTATCAATGTCGGTGGCGAATACCTGCACCTTGTAGTTCTGCTTCAGCTTCTCCAAGTGCTCATGCAGGAGAATGGCGATGGAATAGGCCTCCTCGCCTGTCGAACAGCCCGGTGACCAGACACGAACCACAGCACCTGCTGTCTTATTCGCAAAGAGTTTAGGGATGATCTGTTCCTCAAGTACCTGGAAGGCCTCCGGATCGCGGAAGAAATTGGTCACGCCGATCAACAGATCGTTAAAGAGTGCCTCCACCTCGGCAGGGGCCTGCTGCAAATACTTTACATATCGGTCGATAGTATCGATCAAGTGGACAGCCATGCGCCGTGCGATGCGACGACGAACGGTGCTCTGTTTGTACTGGGAAAAATCGTGACCTGTCTGACTGCGTAACAGGATAAAAATCTTCTTTAATGCGTTCTCAGTCTGAGGCTCTGAGGCAGTGTTAGGCCGGGGGAGGTTGCCGAAAGCACGCGCTACATAGGCTAAGAGCTGGGCAGGCATCTCAGCCGGCGGAAGCTCATAATCCACCAAGCCGGTGGCGATGGCGCTGCGCGGCATGCCGTCATATTCCGCTAAATCTGGTTTCTGGGCCATAACCATTCCGCCCTCACCTTTGATGGCCCGTACGCCTAAAGTGCCATCGCTGCCAGTGCCCGAAAGCACGATGCCGATGGCTCGCTCGCGCTGATCTTGGGCTAGGGAACGAAAGAAGAAGTCAATCGGCAAGCGCTGACCACGCGGCAAGGTGGGTTCCAGCAACTGGAGGGTGCCGTTCAAAAAAGCCATGTCGTAGTTTGGCGGGATAATATAGACGCAGTTAGGCCTCACGGCCATCCCGTCCTCGACTTCGAAGACTTGCATTTTGGTATAGCGCCTAATGAGGTCGGTGAGAATACTCTTGTGGTCGGGAGCTAGGTGCTGTACCAGCACAAAGGCCATGCCGGGATCAGTATCAGCAGGCAGGCCAGTGAAAAAAGCTTCGAAGGCTGCCAGTCCACCGGCCGAAGCGCCTATACCAACGATAGGAAAAGACTCAACAACTTTCCCGGCGAAAGCCTGAGGTCTGATCTCCTTTGCGTCGCGTAGGGCCTTTGATCTCTTAGCTGTGCCTGTTTTTCTTGCCATCATGATAACCTCTTCTTCATTCGGAAATATTTTATACTTGTTCTTTTTCCCAATTATATCGCATATTTATAAAAAATCCGAGGGGTTGCGTATGTTAAATATTGTGATATTCATATAATTCCTGAAAATTACTTACTATCAGCCTTAATTCGACATAAATAGCCATGAACTTCAGCTCTTGTTTTCCGATATATTCCAGTATTAAGACAACACCTACCTCCATAGTATCCTAGCAAAAGGGGGTATGACATTTGAAGGTTGATGCGGTCTTCGAAGGGGGCGGTGTACGGGGCATTGGTCTGGTCGGAGCAGTGTGTTGTTTAGAACAGTATGGCTATTCATGGGAAAAATTAGCTGGTACTTCTGCAGGTTCAATTATGGCTGCGCTTTTAGCTGTAGGTTATACAGGAGAAGAACTTAAAGATATTATTATGAATTTAGATTATCAGTTATTTCTTGCCAAAGATCCCCTTCAAGCTCTTCCCTTGATCGGCGGTGCTTTAGGTTTACTCACTGTAAAAGGTGTCTATAGCGGGGATTATATTGAAACTTGGCTCGAAAAATTGCTCATAGCAAAAGGTAAAACAAAATTTAAGCATGTTTATCAAAACGGCACATCGCAATTAAAAATTATATCCTCAGATATAACCACACGTGATTTACTGATTTTACCTGACGATTTGCCCAAATACGGAATTGATCCTTTAGAGTTTAGCATTGCTAAAGCCGTAAGAATGAGTTCAAGCATCCCCTTCTATTTTAAACCAGTTATTCTTAAGCACAAACATGGTCAAAATTACATTGTCGACGGAGGAATACTTAGCAACTATCCAGTTTGGATCTTTGATGTTGAAGGGATCCCCCGTTGGCCAACTTTTGGATTCAAGTTTTCTGATAACTTTGTAAGCTATACAGCCTCAGGCAAAAGAGATATTGTCAGTTATTCGCTTGATATCATAGGTACGATGCTTGATCGCAACGAGCTTAAAATTATAAAAGACAAAGATTACATCCGAACAGTTCCCATACCTACCGGAACGATTGGAGCTACCCATTTTAACATCACATCGGCAGAGAGCCTAAAGCTCTTTAGCGCAGGGTATCAAGCTGCGGAGCAATTTTTAAATACGTGGGATTTTGAAAAATATGTAACTATTTATCGCCGAGAGTAATCTTGTCCTAAAAAACTAGGCGCAACAAATAACCTCTTTAGAAAAATTTAGGAATTCAAACGATTTCAACTTTTCTAAAGAGGTTAGCGCCACTTTGTCTCTATATCAAAAACTTGTTTTGCGCGAGAACTAGTTCTTAATTATAAGTCCTAAAAGTTTTGAGAAGGATATTACTTGTTCAGGAGAGACAATACATCCCTCTAGGTCATCAATAGTAACCCCTAATCCATCCAACGTACAACTACTTAAATCAATTCCTTTTAGCTTCGTTCCTGACATTCCAGTTTGTTGTAAATTAGAATTGTTAAACTCAACCTTTAAAAACTTAGCTTTGTAGAAATCAGCATTACTTAATGAGCTATTATCAAAATTTACTTGTTTGCAATCCAAAAAACGAAATAAAGCATAACTTAAATTGCAGTTATCAAACAGTACATTCCGCAGAGCAGATTCACTCATATTCGTTCCGATCATCTTACAGTTGACCAGCTCTACTCTATGTAGAACAGATTCGCTCAAATCCATATTTGATAAGTCACAGTTTTCAAATCGAACATCCATTAAATCGAGATATTTAAACGCTGCTTTGCTAAATATTACGTTTTTGAAAAATACTTTTTTAAAGGATACATGGTTTGCCGTTTGACTCTTAACCAAATTGTTACTAATAATTCCCATGCTAAATGAATCTTCTGATTGAATACTCTTGTCAGAAATTGAAAGCATTGCTAACTCATTCGGAAGATTAGGTGATAGTATTTTCGAGCTTAATTTTTTATCTCCCATAATATAATAAACCTCCAAGTTGAAATATTTTCTGTATTCCGAACAGCTCTTTTACATTGCAATGATCTCAATAGTAAACCAGAGGGCTTTTTGCATCTGTAGAAGATATTATAGAAATGATACAACAAACTAATTAACAAAGCCAATCTCAGCGGAATCATTGTAGCCTTTGTCCTTTCAAAACGTCCACAAAATACCACGGCCTCGCTTCAAGGACTATCGTTCTTCAAAAGCAAGGTCGTTTTTATGTGAACTATCAAACAGATACGTTCTTTAACTACTATTTTTTAACTGATCTAGTTTACAAATCTTTGCTGAATTTTAAAGGAATAAGGCCATAGTATGTCGAAAAACAGTGAAGTATGAAGTATTACAAGTTTTTCGGAAAATTTTATACCTATATTTGTCTTCAAATAAAATAACTATTGGAGGGTACACATGAAGATTGAGCATGTAATATCAATTGCACCAATTTTGCATGAATGGTACGATCAAGATATTTCCGTCTTTATCGCCGATCATGAAAATATTTTAGCCGCTGCCAATAATCCTAGACTTGATTTAGGAATACAAAGAGGAGTTTCTATTGAGACGTTAAAGGGTACTGTTACATATAAAGTTTTACAATCTGGGGAGAGAACGATCGAGCAAGTTTCAAAAGCAAAATCCCGGTTTTCAATACCGTATATTGCCATTTGTAGCCCGATTAAAGATGACGGTAAATTTATTGGTGTAATTACCATCGTAATCTCAACAGAAAAATATAATGCTCTATTGGAAATCGGAGAAGAAATTTTATCTTCAGTCGAAGAAATTTATGCGTCTTCTGAAAACCTTTCAGCCCAGAGCCAAGAACTATCTGCCACCGCCAAAATGATGGATGATGAAACCTTGCATGTTCAAAGGGATATTGTTCATGTTTCTAATATAACAACAGACATTAAAAAAATATCACAACAAAGCAATATCCTAGGGATCAATGCTGCGATTGAATCTGCTCGTGCGGGAGAAAGCGGTCGAGGGTTTGGAGTTGTCGCTGAAGAAATTAGAAAACTTGCAGAACATACCAAAAACTCAGCAATAACAATTGAGCAAGATGTCCTTAAAGTCCACTCTTCTGTTAGCCGTTTAGTTGACTCTGTCAGTCAACTGGCCGTCGTTAGTGAATCACAAGCCATAGGCGTAACAGAGCTTACCCAAGCATTAAATCAAATATCCCGGATGGCTGAAAGGCTCGTTAAATTAACTAATGTTTAACCGTCGGGCAGATATATTGAACTATCTCTCATGCTACTCTCTACACCCAGACATTTTCTGGGCGTAGAGAGTAGCATTTTGTTTGGTCTAGTAGCTAATTCCCCTTAGAATTTCTGCGAGCGCGTTTGTGGTAACAATTTTCCATAATTTAATAGCTTTTTCGCTTTAAAAGTTTTTACTACATTAAGTCTAGCCTGCACATACTAACGTAAATATCGATAGGCATGGAGGTTAAATCATATGGATACAGATACACTCATTTCTAAGCTAAACTGGTTTTACAGTTTAGAACTGAATCAAGTAGACTTATACAATGCTCAAAGCAAAATCTTTAAAGGCAGGTATAGCGGTCTTGTTTTTGAACGTTGCGCATACATCGAACAAAATCATGTGGATAATATTGGAGAGAAAATCAAGGCACTCGGTGGTAAACCTACAGTTTTAGGTGATATTATTTCACCAATTATCGGTAAGGTAGCTGGGGAACTTATAGCCATGACAGGTATCGAAGATACCCTAGCAATAAATATCATGATAGAACAGAAAGCCATGAAGGATTATAACGACTTAATCGAGAAGCTGTATCAAGATAAATACGGCGATAAAGAACTGATCAAAATTCTTCAACATAATTTTGTGGATGAGCATTTGCACACAGAATGGTTCCGAACCAAAATAATCGCCATAAAACAATACGAATTCACTGCCAAACATTTTAGTGCCAGTACCAAAATGCCTCATAAAAACCAGATAACAGAGTATCCTCATGGAAACCCCCCTATCCTAACCACGCTTAAAAGGGCAAAAATTGTTAAACCTCGTCAGATAAAAAGCGTTAAATGGTAGCTCTTGATTCTTTTTTTATGATATACAACTCAAGTTTTCCTCTACTTCATTATAATCTTTACTTAAAACATCTTCCAGCAACCTGTGATTATGAAGTAAGCTGATTAAGATGCGCTCTTCTTTAGTCTGGACGGCTTGGGCATTAGTAAGAATACTGAGAGGCCGATAAATAAGTGAATCTTGAATTTTTAATATTTTAAGCGTTTTTTGATTACATTCCCGGCTGATTGTCAGAGAAGAGATAATTGTAATTCCAAGTCCCGCCGAAACCAGTTCTTTAATCGCTTGAGTACTTCCTAATTCCATCGTTATATTCAATTGATCCGGATCAAGTCCTTTCTCTATAAGGGCCATCTCCATCACCTTGCGAGTTCCCGACCCGACCTCTCGTGTTACCAGACGCTCATGGGGAAGTTCAGCTAAACTAATGCTGTTTCTTGACGCCCAGTGGTGAAAATAAGGAATTGCGACTACCAATTCGTCTTCCCAGAAACTTTCTACATTAAGGTCCTTATGCCGAGGGGCTGGCCCTTCGATTAGACCAATATGTAGTTTGTTCTCCAAAACATCTTGGGAAATAGACTCTGTGTTTGCGATCTTTACTTTGAAGTCCACGTCTGGATGAGCCTTGTGCAAAAACGCCAAAATGTTGGGAAGAATATATTCTCCAATCGTTAAAGTCGCACCGAGATAGATCAGTCCTCTTTGATCTTTTGCCAGGGCGCAAATCTGTTCTTTGGCATTCGAAAGAAGGTCCAAGACACTCCGAACATGATCATAGAAAATTTGACCTTCTTTAGTCAATGTGACCCCTTTATTGGTGCGATCAAAAAAACGAGCACCATACTCGTTTTCCAAATTATGAATCTGCAAACTAATGTTGGGCTGACTCATATGAAGCTTCTTTGCAGATAATGTAATGTTTTTAGTTTCTGCCACCTCTTTAAACATAATAAATTGTTGTTCCATAATGATATATCTCCCCTTTCTAGATCCCCTATCTCAAAACCTGATCGTTCAAAAATATTGCCACAAAAAAGGTAAAATATTGAAATAATTTGAGAATAGTCTATTTTCGGACTATTCTCAATAAATCAATACTTCATGTTAAGTGCTAACGTTCACTTTCACAAACTATTTGCGATTATTAAAACTTAACCTACGTCTAAATATGTTTTTCTCCTAAAACAACTACTTGTGTCAGATGTTCGCTACTACTAATAATATATTCTTAATTTAGGCTCTATTAATTCACTGGGCGACTTTGAATCTATTAACATTAAAATATGCAATATCTATGCCAATAAATCGATTATCAGTTCTAAATTTTCTGTCTTCGCTGATGCTAAGGGTTGCGTTCTTTTTCTCCTTACGAATCCCTCATAATTAAATTTCTCTATATGTACACGATTAGTTACATTTTTAAGCACTAATGCTTATAAGTCATTTTAACTCTAGCTTTACAAACATGTAAACAAATTAATACATGTATCGATTTGTTTACATGTTAGACTACCTGGTTTTATTTAACATTTATCGATAAATAGCCCAAAAATATCCTCTAAGTAAGTAGGAATGTTTACTATATGTAATGCTCTGGCAATTCATTGACAACTCTTCTCAAGGGTAGTAATATAGTTCACGAAAGAACTATTCGTGTTTGAACTAATTATCTGAGATGGAGGGTTGAATTTATGGATTACAATAATATCAAGGTTACGCAGGCCGCAGAGATGGTTCAATCGTTTATTACAATCAGTAGAACGCTAACAAAATTCACATTACAAAATGCTACTAGTTTAGGCCTTACGTTACAACAAATGGGAATCTTGAACACAATTAGTTCTTCTCCTGAAATAATGCTTAAAGAAATAACGAACAAGTTACAACTCCCTAAAAGTACGGTCAGCGTCAATGTAGACGGTCTTGTTACCTTAGGTCTTGTTGATCGAATAACAAGTGGAGAAGACCGAAGAGAAATACATTTGACATCAACTGCTAAAGGTCAAGAGTTATCCAGGAAGTCTTCTCAAAATGCTCTGTCCTATAGAGCCATGATTTTCGCATTAGAAAAAATACCGGAGGAAGACATTCAATTTCTACTCCAAATACATAAAGAACTGTTAACCCATTTGCACGACTTTAAGCTCTGACGATAACAGGCTATTGACTGTCACAAGAACATAAGCCTAAATCTGACCTTCCTCTTGAATAAAGTTGTTCTTAAGTGGGATCATAACTATGAAAGGATGTGACACCTTTGATGGGAGACTACTTTTGTATAGGTTTATTGATAGGGGCGCTTGCTACCGCAAGACTCCTACGTTGGAGACACGAAGAGGCAGAAGACTGCAGTGCTCCTTGGTGCGATGAATATGGTTTTATTTGCTATAAGGAAAAAGAACAATAGCCTAAATGATATCTATCCAAAACGTCCGGGCTTTTCGTTTTAATAATGGTCTGTTGTGCCCGTCATTTAGAGCGTTTAACTAATTTTCCAGATCAAGAGAGGTTGCTAGTGTTTGTAAAGTCATCGCTGCCGTACTAACGACTGTTCTAGAATGCCATACTTGAGCATATTAACCACCAATTGTTGTATGATGGAGGTGAAAGTGACATACTTGATGTAGGTCAACCCTTGCAAATCCCGATCCCAACATTGCCAGAAGGGATTTATCGCAAAGGCAATACGGGTCCCCAAGTAAAAGCGCTGCAAAGTAATTTGGTTTCTTTGGGCTTCAGTTTACTGGTTGATGAAATTTATGGTCCCAAGACTGCTGGGGTAATTCTACAGCTTCAGCAGAAGTTTCCCCCGATCAAAGTGGATGGAGTCTATGGACCGCAGACGAAAGCTTCTTTACAAACACTTATCGACACTCATTTTCACCTAGTCGCTAACCCAACTGATAAATTAGTATTAGTTAATAGGGTAAACGGCTTACCGGCGGAATACGTCCCGCCCGATCTAGTGGTTCCTAATATTCCCTTTGCCTTTCAAGAATATGATCCAAAAAAGCAAATGAGAAAAGAAGCTGCTCTGGCGTTAGAACAACTCTTTACCAATGCCAAACAAAACAACCTATCGTTAATAGGCGTGTCCGGATACCGATCTTATGAACGCCAGGCTCAAATCTATGCCAGAAATATTCAAATATCACCTACTAAGGCACAGTTCAGCGCTCCCCCAGGCAACAGTGAACACCAAACAGGCTTAGCTATCGATGTCAGCGCTGCCTCCATTAACTATCAGTTATCGCAGTCTTTCGCAGCTACTCCTGAAGGACAATGGTTAGCACAAACTGCACCGCTATTCGGCTTTATTATTCGCTACCAACTGGGAAAAGAAGCTATTACAGGCTATCAGGCTGAACCATGGCACATCCGATATGTAGGAACTGCTGTCGCTCAAATAATTACACAACAAGAACTAACTCTTGAAGAGTATCTGGGCAATTCCAGGTGATCTGGAGCTGGAACACATAATCCCCAAACCAAAAAGTCTCTACTCTATTTTTAAATAGAATAGAGGCTTTTTTATTGACCCCAGCCTAACCTCATGAGTAGGCTCACTCAATACATGTCCTCATCCTTTGGTATCTTGACCGCAAAGTGGGCGCTCTCAAGGATCTGGGCTAAAACATTCAACGGAGTGGTCGCTACTTCCCGATACATCCTATGGGTATACAAGTGGCGAACGTTGGGAAACTCATGCTTAAATAATTTGCGCGCCTTATCTCCAGCATAATCGGCGTCCAGCAGAACACAAACCTCATCATCACTAAACTCCAGAATCAACTGTTCCAATTTATCCAGCCCCAAAGTCCCATAAGTACAAGCAATCTCCACTGGTTCAACCAAGAGCTGCAACAAACGTTGTTTGTCGGTTTTTCCTTCTACTATAATCACTTTGCTCATTAGTCCACCAATACTTTCCGGCCAAATAGTAATAGTTTTCTCTCTAACCTTTTATCATAACTTAGAATCATCCACTCCATCAAGCCACTCTTCGATAACCTTCACCACAGAGGCAAGGCAACCCTCTTGAAAAGGAGACATCAAATTGGCTAACCTAACCAGTTCCAAAAAAGACTTGCTCCCACCCGCCTGACAAAGTTTCAGGTAATCGGCCCAGGCGGTTTCACGATTTAGGTGGGATTTTCTCCAAAACTGGAAGGCACATATTTGGGCTAAGGTGTAGTCTATGTAATAAAATGGATCGCCGAAAATATGCCCTTGTTGATGCCAGTATCCGCCACGTTCCAAATAATCGTTATCCTCATAGTCACGATGAGGTAGGTATTTTTTTTCGATCTCTCGCCAGGCTGTTTTCCTATCCTGTGGAGAAACCTCTGGGTGAGCATAGACGAAATGTTGGAACTCATCAACAGTAACCCCATACGGTATGAAGAGTAATGCCTCACTCAAGTGGGTAAACCTGTATTTAGCAGTATCTGCTTTGAAAAAAAGTTCCATCCAAGGCCAAGTGAAGAATTCCATACTCATCGAATGGATCTCACAAGCCTCATAGGTTGGCCAATGATATTCCGGAATTTGATAGTCTTTGCTGCAATATACTTGAAAAGCATGTCCGGCCTCATGCGTCAAGACATCGATATCACCGGAAGTACCGTTAAAATTGGAGAAGATAAAAGGCACCTGATAGCTGCTAAGATAGGTACAGTAGCCACCACCAGCTTTCCCTTTTTTAGTGACGAGATCCATAAGTTCATTGTCCACCATGGACTTAAAAAACTCACCGGTCTCAGCTGATAACTCGTTGTACATGCGTTGTCCGTTGGTCACAATCCACTCTGGATCTCCTTTAGGCAAGGCATTCCCCGTTTGAAAATCAAACGTCTCATCATAATAGGGCAAAACAGCCAACCCCAGCCGTCTGCGCTGTCTTTCTCGCAATTTACTAGCCAGTGGAACGATATACTCTAGAACCTGCTGGCGGAAATTTGCCACCATAGCTGGAGTGTAGTCTGAGCGAAGCATCCTGTCATACCCAAGTTCAATGAAATTTGCATAACCCAACTTTTCCGCTATACGTGCTCGGATTTTGACCAAACCGTCATAGATTTCATCAAGTGCCACTTCATGGGCGGTGAAGAACGTGTATTTGGCCTGATTGGCTCGTTTCCGCATGTCTCGATCGGTCGATAATTGAAATGGAACTAAGCCGGATAGATTTCTCTCTTCCCCTTCAAAGCTAATCTTGGCCGAAGCGATAAGCTTAGTGTAGTCACTGGACAGTTTATTTTCCTGTTGTAAGTCTTGAATTATTTCCGGAGCAAACGTTTTAAGGGTTAGTTCAGCTTTTGTAAAAAGCTGTTTCCCCCATTTTTCTTCTAAGGCCTGCCTAAACTTAGAGTTGACTAAGGACTGATAATACCGGGAAGTCAAGCCCTGATAAATCGGCGTGATCTCATCAAAATAAGTCTGTTCTTCCTCATAAAAGGAGTCATTCATATCGATAGTATGGCGGATAACAACCAGTTGTTCCATCGTCTCAAATTCGTTTCGCAAATCATTGATCGCTACCATCAGTGCATCCTGTTGCTCAAAATCCTCAGCCTGATCGAACTTAACCAATAGCTCAGAAAACTTGGTTTCTAGCTCCGGCAAATCTGGTCTTCTGTAAGTAAACTCCCTAAACTTCATTGCAAGCACCTTCCTTGGATCTGATTCTATCGAATAATATCTGCTGAGGCAAACTACAAAGTTTACCCTATAAGCAGGATAAATAGCGTTAAATGTCGTATTAATAAGTATTTAATCAACACTGCTCGACTCTGAAGAGATTATTTTTCTACATTTAAAGATAATTACCGCACTAATTGTATCCCAGCTGCTAAAGATGCTGATCAGACTCAATTATATAAGGAGGGTTTCCAAATAAAAAATATAATTTTCAAAGCAGTCCATCCTTTGAAGATCAGCCTAATCTACACTCTTGTGGGATGCATCTGGTTGCTCTTAACGAATCAAATGCTCAATTATTTTGTTCAGAATCCAGTGCTCATAAACCAGCTTCAGACAGGCAAAGACTTACTTTTTTTGATCATTACCGCAGTAGTGCTTTACTATCTTATTTACGGCTCGATTTGTAATTTTCCCCATTCGGAAAAGGTGCTTCAATTACATGAAACTCTTTTGAGGCAAATCGAGCACAAGATCCTTACCGAACAACCCTTGGAAGCAGAAATTCTTCCCCATCTAACAGCACAACTCGTAAGTACTTTAGGTTATGCAAGTGCCTTAATCGGAATAACTGAGTCGGATGGGTCGGTATCCCTGCGTGCTAGCGCCGGAGTTTTCGCGGTGTCTCAGAACAGACTCGAAATACGGTGGGATGACACTCCTCTCGGTCAAGGTGCATTTGGCCAATGTATTCGTACGAAAAAAAGCCAAGTATATAATATACAAGGAAATCCGCGTTTTTGTGCTTGGTCGAGCATTTTTGAGAAAGTTAACATTCACTCAGTCATTGCACTACCACTCAAGATTCAGGACCAACCCATTGGCGCTTTAGTTTTATTTTCCCAACAATCTAACTTTTTCAATTCTTCTCGTATTTCTCACCTTGAACATTTTGCCTTTCAAGTTGCGATTGCCTATACAACAGTGCAAATCAAAGCTCGTTTAGAACGTTATCATCTGCTTTATGAACATTCAAAGGATATTATACTCTTTAGCCATACCGATGGTCGAATTATTGATGCCAACCGAGCCGCAATTCTTGCCTATGGATATTCTAAAGAAGAGCTCCTCTCCATTCGGATTCATGATTTACGATCACCAGCAACGCTCTCAATTATTCAGGCTCAACTCCAGCTTGCCTCCAGCGAAGGAATCTTATTCGAAACTATCCACCGCAGGAAAGATCAAACTTCTTTCCCCGTCGAGGTAAACTCACTAGGAGCCTCTCTCAACGACGTCCCTATTCTCCTGAGTATTGTTCGCGACACGACCGAACGCATAAAAGTCCAAGCTGCTTTACAACAAAGCGAAGTGCGTTACCGGGAAATGTTTGAAAACATGAGCAACGCTGTAACCGTTTATGAAGTGATCAATTCTGGCAAGGGTTTCATTTTTAAAGAGTTCAACCGAGCTGCAGAGAAGATTGAAAAAATCTCACGGGAAAGCGTCTTGGGGAAATCACCCCTTGACGTTTTCCCCAATTTAAAAGAATTTGGGCTTATCGATGTCTTCTCCCGGGTTTGGCAGACTGGAAAACCTGAGTCTTTCCCCTCAAGCTTTTATCAGGATCACCGCATAATGGGCTGGCGCAATTATTACATTTATAAGCTCAACACCGGTGAAATCGTGACTATTTATGAAGATGTTACCGCTCAAAAACAAGCTGAAGAATCTGTTTGGTTAGAAAAAGAACGGGCGCAAGTGACACTCCATTCCATCGGAGATGCCGTAATTACGACCGATGTCTTGGGAAATATTGATTATCTTAATCCCGTGGCGCAAAAACTTACGGGTTGGTCAGCAGCTGCTGCTAACGGCCTGCCTCTTTTAACTGTCTTTAACATTCTAAATGACATTACGAATGAGATTCCTGAGAATCCAGTGGAGAAATGCCTACGGACAAATTGCAGTGTTAAAGGAGCTGACCATACCCGTCTTATCCATCGCTCTGGGGATTCCATTGAAATCGAAAATTCTGCAGCACCTATATGTGATCGCGATGGAAAAACTATTGGCGCGATTCTAGTTTTTCGCGATGTTAGTGATAGAGAAAACCTTGTGCGCCAACTCTCCCATCAGGCTCATCACGATGCCCTCACTGGGCTTCCAAATCGCCTTTTATTTAATGATCGTTTGACCCAAGCGCTGGCCTATGCTCGCCGCAATACCCTTGTAATTGGTATCCTTTTTCTCGATCTGGATCATTTCAAACTCATCAATGATACTCTGGGCCATAATGTTGGGGATCTTCTCTTGCAGGCCGTTTCAGAACGCCTCCGACGACATTTACGTGAAGGAGATACTATCGCACGACAAGGAGGAGATGAATTTCTAATCCTCCTTCCTGACCTAAAGCATCGTGTAAATGCCGCCGCCATTGCTCAAAAAATACTCCATTCTTTTTTAGACTCATTTATTTTAGAACAACATGAAGTGTCTGTCACCTCAAGTGTCGGTATTAGTCTTTATCCTTCTGATGGAGATACCCTCGAAACTCTTGTTAAACATGCTGATGCTGCCATGTACAAGGCTAAAGAACTGGGACGTAATAACTATCAGTTTTATAGCCCAGAACTGACTTAATAATCGCAGAGTTGTTGGCGTTCACTGCACTAAGTACTGAAAAGCAACAGCAAGCATAATACCTAACTTAGACTAAGGGCAGCTTTATCTCAATTAGAGTACCCTTTTCAAGCTCGCTTTGAACAGAGACCGTCCCAGCATGAAGTTCAATTAAGTGCTTAGCAATAGCAAGACCCAGTCCGGTACTATTTCCTTGGCGGGATTTATCCACTTTGTAAAAACGGTCCCAAATCCGTGTTAATTCATCTGCAGCAATACCGTATCCTTCGTCACGAATTATGATCGAGAGCATATTATTCTCAAGTAGGCTCGTTTCAACAGACACCTTGGTATTTTGCGGCGAATATTTAAGGGCATTGTCTAAGAATATTATAAATAGTTGACGCAATCGGTCGTAATCACCTCGAAAGGGTGGCACTTCTTGTTCAGCGTGATACTTGATTTTAATCTCTTTTTTCTCGGCAATAGTCTGAAAACTTTTTAGCACGTCCGCAAGAAGGCTGTGGATATGAATTAGTTCTTTATTAATGGTGATTTTTCCGGATTGAAGACGGGATAGCTCCAAAAGATCTCCTACCAAACGCTCCAACCCACGCGTTTCTGAAAGCATCCTCAGGTGATAGCGCTTAATATCCTCGCTTTTTTCAACTGTACCGTCCAGTAACGCTTCAAGGGAACCATGGATGACAGTCAGTGGAGTGCGAAATTCATGAGACACATTTGCTATAAAATCCCGACGTAGTTGTTCAAGACGCTCACTTTCACTGATATCCTGAACCAACGCAACACTTCCGGTTACCGTTCCATGGTTATCCATAATGGGTGAAATGGTAAACATCAGCTTTTTACCCACCCAATCTTTCAGCATTTGCAAGGACTTCTTTTCTTCCATAACTCTAGCTAGCTGGCCTTCTATATCTAAATTACTGAGGTCTTTTTCGACATCTTCCTGTAAATAAGGCTGAGGTCTATTCATAATTTCCGCTAGAGCAGAATTGACGTTTATTGGCATATGGTTTGGGTCAAAGGCAATGATTCCTTCTGAGATACTTGATATTATATCCTTAAGTTTTCCTTTTTCCTGAAAAAGCTGGTTGATTGTCGAACCCAGCTCGGAAGCCAGAAGGTCAAGCGAATTTCCGAGCTGTCCCAATTCATCCTGGCGCTCAATACCTGTTCTTACTGAATAATTTCCCCGCGTAATTTCCAGGGCAGTGCGGTTCATGGCTTTCAACGGACGGGTAAAGAGTAGGGAATAGAAAATACCCAAGGCGACGGCAAGAATCAGTGCCAAAAGAAGACTGATCACTAAAATATTTACTGCTCTATTCAGCGTTTCAGTAACCCCTGTTACAGGAGAAAGAAGAAGTACCGAACCAATGATTAAATGCTTGGAATCAATGACCGGAACGCCCACGGTTAGAGTAGCTTCGTTGTAAACACTGCTAAAACTTTCGCTGACGGATTCTTCACCTGATAAAACCTCTTGAATTACATTTTCAGCCTCCTTAGGCAGGGGCTCTGAGCTTTTGAAGTAACCTTGTCCCTTCCCGCCTCCTACCCCTAAGCCTTTCCCTTGTCCAATCCCCAAACCTTGCCCCATTCCAGAAATTCTGGCAAGATTTCCTTGACTGTCGGTAATCCATACTTTTGACTCTGTAAGGGTATCCAGAGAACGCATATAGCCGCCGAAACCCCGCATTGGACCATTGAGATCATTCGAACTATTTCCGTTGGTAATTTGATTGCTTTGCATGTACTCTGCCACAACTTCTGAGATGCTTCGTGCACTTGCCAACATTATTTTCTCACGGCTCTCGAAGGCATATTGCCTAAACATCTGAATAAAGAATATTCCTATAGTTAACATGGATATAAGCACTATGACTACAAAACCC
This sequence comes from Desulfosporosinus sp., assembly GCA_031292055.1. GTDB lineage: Bacteria > Bacillota > Desulfitobacteriia > Desulfitobacteriales > Desulfitobacteriaceae > Desulfosporosinus. The sequence goes on along the minus strand of JARLHV010000178.1, from coordinate 14,599 downwards.
GCCGTTAATTTGAAGGCGATTCTTTTCTTAAACATGTTTTACCTCAAATTTATACCCTACGCCCCAGATAGTTTTTATATCCCAACTAAAAGTTTCAGGAATGTTTAGTTTTGACCTCAGCCTCTTGATATGGGTATCTACCGTACGAGCATCCCCGAAATACTCGTAGCCCCACACGCTGTTTAAAAGGTTATCCCGTGAGAAAACCTTTCCAGGGTTGGCTGCCAGAATCCATAAAATTTCGATTTCCTTCTTAGTAAGGTTTATCGATTGATCATTAATTATCACGTCATAGTCCGAAAGGTTGATTTTCAAGCCTGGATGACAGATAATATCTTTGCTCTGATCCTCTGAAATATCGAGACGCCTTAAGACAGCACGGATTCGAGCCATGACTTCTTTCGGGCTGAAAGGCTTCACAATATAGTCATCCGCCCCGATATCGAGCCCCATGATGCGATCCCCATCTTCTCCTTTGGCAGTAATCATTATGATTGGCACATTTGAACTTTGCCTAATTTCCCGGCAAACCGTAAAACCGTCCTTCTTGGGCATCATAACATCGAGCAGCAAAAGTAGTGGTCTATAGTCTGTGAATTTTCGCAAGGCCTCTTCACCATCATGTGCAATCAGAGGCACAAAGCCTTCTTTACTGACATAAGTTTTTAATATATCGAGAATACCTTCATTATCATCGACAATTAGTAGATACTTGTTCAAAATCACACCTCCCACTCAACTTTCTTCATTCTATCATTAATACAAATAATAGTTGTGTCATATATTTGAACTGTGATTGACATAGTCGGAAAAAGTAATAGAGCAGGACACTATTAAAAACGATAAGCTCAGGAGACCTCATGATGAGAGGAAATCCCAATCTTATCGTTTTATTTTCTTACCATAGGTATTTATGTATTTGAGCTTGGGTTGAACGTCGCTAATTAAACTTTGAATTTGCTTACAACCAGTGATAGAGTTTCTCCGAGCTTAGCCAAGGCTTCTGCTGATTGACTCACCGAGACCATTGTGGCAGCTTGTTCCTCCGAAACGGCGGAAACTTCTTGCGAACTCGCGGCGGTTTGTTCAGCGACAACCCCAATACTTTCGACAGAATTAACCGTTTGGGCAGTTCCACTGGCCATTTGTTGTGATGCTGCAGTCACCATGCGAATCTGCTCAACAACAGTATTGACCTCCTCAACAATGGTTTGAAAGGAATGCCCGGCTAAATTAACCGCCTCGACTCCTGAGGCCACTTCAACTTTCCCCTTCTCCATAACTCCGACGGCACGTTCTGTTTCGCGCTGAATATTACCGATTAGAGTTGCGATTTGCGCTGCAGATATCGATGATTGTTCCGCTAGCTTTCTTACCTCTTCAGCTACAACAGCAAAACCTCGCCCTTGTTCGCCTGCCCGTGCGGCCTCAATCGCTGCATTGAGAGCTAATAAATTCGTTTGATCGGCAATTCCTTTAATCACATCCACAATCTGCCCGATCTGCTTGGATTGATCACCCAACTGAGCAATAACTTCGCCTGTTTGGGCTGAAACTTGTCGGATTTCTTCGATTTTTTGCACTGCATTTTCTGCCTGGAGAGCTCCCAATTCAGCAGCCCGTGCTGCCTTGCCACTACTTTGACTAACGATTTCTGCATTCGCTGCAACCTGTTGGGCACTTGCCGATAGCTCTTCAATGACTCTAACGGTATCGCCGACAGAGATTGCTTGATCCGTTGCGCCAGCTGCGAGTTGAGCTATAGTATCTGAAACCTGTCCACTTGCAGCAGTTGCTTCCTCTGCCGCAGCCGATAGTTCCTGGCTCGTTGCTGCTACATTCTCTGACTGAATTAGAACTTCCCCGATAACTTCTCGTAGTGAAACTACCATCTGACCGACTGCTCGGGATAAAACACCGATTTCGTCTCTATTTTTAATATCAGGCATAGTAACGTTTAAGTCCCTATTAGCCACCGATTGAGCAACTTTCGTCACCTCTACAAGAGGTCGGCTAATATGTCGAGCTAACGCAACTGCTAAAATTGCCCCCACGATCAGGGCCAGTATAATAATAATGATAAGCAGCCTCATAACCGAATTTTCCGTACTATGAGCAGCTTCAAGGGCTTGGGACCCTCCTTGATCCTGAAACTCCATTTGAGCATACATATCATTGAGAACCATTTCAAAGCTGTCTTTGCTCTTTTGGGTTAATATAGGACGGGCCTCGACCGCCTGTCCTGCTTCCGTTAATTTCCAGACCTGATTAGCATCTGCCAAATAGCTAGTATATGATTTCTGAATTGATGCGGTTCTTACTTTTCCCTGGGCACTTGTTACATAGTTAGTATATGAAACAAAATCCTTCTCCCACTGAATATTAAAGTTCATAAAATTCGCTTTGCTGGCCTGAAATTCTTTCGAATCATCACGCATCGTAAATCCTAACAGCAGAGTACGCCGAGTGTCTTCAGTATCTGCAAATACCTTTGCCAATCCTATATTTGCTTTAGACCAATGCCCCCCTAAATCTTCCGTACTCAAATCGATCTTGTAAACCCCGTAATAACCTACGCCCCCTACAAATAGAGTCAGAAGCAGAACAACAAAAAAACCCAAGAGTAGTTTAATTCGTATTCCAAAGTTTATCTCAGACTTTGGCGTAGTTACTTTATCATTCACGGTTTATCCCTCCCCAAAAGTTAATAGTTCGTAACGAATTTTCTTTTCATAAAACAAAAAAACGCCAAAATCAATGATCGGCGACAAGTCTAAGTTTGGTAACCCGGCCATCTTCCATACCTAAAGCAGGAGATCCGTGGCTTTGCGTCCTCAGTTCTCACTGAGTTTGCCTTTATCGCGGGGTATTAAATTAAATCTATGCCTAGGAAACTAAGTCCTAGGTAAATTTAACATAAAGCTAACAAAAATTCAACATTTATAACGACAGATTTTACTATAAGTATTATATACGATCACAATACAACATTTTAATTTAAAATGAGATAATATACGTGGATTTATGCGGAACTATGACATCACCTAACAGCAAGTCGTTAGAACAAATTATAGCAGAATGCGATAAGACATTGACAATTTTTAATAAGAATGGTTTTATTAAACCTAACTGGATTGATTTTGGTTAATACTTAGGAGGTTTACAGAATGATTTCTTCATTAGCTGCATTTTTCAGTACTTGGGAAGAAGAAGCAGAATCAACTCAACGCATCTTAGCAGCCTTAACCGATGATTCCCTCAAACAACCCGTCACTACCAGTGATCGCACTCTCGGACGAATTGCTTGGCATATCGTCACTACTATCCCTGAGATGCTTTCAAAAACTGGTTTAGTTTTCGAAAGCATCAAAGAGGACGCACCTCTCCCGAATACCGCTAAAATTATTGCCGATTCTTACAGAGAAGTCAGCAAGGCAATGCTAACCGCAATCACTAATCAGTGGAATGATCAAACTCTTTTTGAAGAGCGACCTATGTATGGACAAACCTGGACCATTGGCGCCACCCTAACTGCTCTGATTAATCATGAAATCCATCATCGGGGGCAAATGACGGTACTCATGAGACAGGCAGGGCTTATAGTACCTGGCATTATGGGGCCTTCTCGAGAAGATTGGAGCCACTTAGGCATGAAACCTCCTTTGGTATAGTGAACTCGCTTACGCTAAAGCTGAACATCGCGACTTCGGTGGGAGAGTCTAACTCCACCGCAGTAGAATAAAGGACACCCACTTAAAGAAGTGGGTGTCCCGGAATTAGATAAACTTAAGGGATTAAACTCAAGACTTAATCCCTTAAGTTCATGCTTATTGAGAAAATACTGTATTACTGAGCAATCACGCGTCTTGCACCATAATATCTACTGGACCAATAATCACTATTTATACTAGCGTAGGAAACACCACTATTTGATGAATCAATCATTATACCATTACCTACATAAATACCGACGTGAGATGGGCCTGCCTGATAGGTTGTAAAGAAAACCAAATCCCCAGCTCGCAAATTATCTCTAGACACACTCTGTCCTTCATTATATTGATCCCAAGTCACCCTACTAAGGCTGATCCCAAAGTGTCCATAGACATACTGTACATAGCTTGAACAATCAAATTGCGGATAGGTTCCTCCCCAAGTATAAGGTACGCCAAGAAACGTTGAGGCAAAGGAAAATAATTGTCCTACCTGTCCATTTAATTTAACAGGGGCGCTGAATGTTCCCTGTAAGCTATCTGAGCTCAGCTCGGACGCCAGTAACTGCTGGTATTTTGCTTGGGTAGCTAGTTGAGCTTGAAGTTGTTCAGCAGCAATTAAGCGTTCAGTTTCGCTCATAGTTTCCTGACCTCGACTTTGAGTTGGCATAGTTGTTTCATCATTAGTAATCGAATTAAGTAATTCAGCCTGCTTTGCTAGCGCGACACTCAGGCCGTCTATGAGTTGCTGCTTAGATTGTACCCCATCGGTTAGCTTTTTTGTTTCATCTTGTTCCAAGCTGCGCTTTGTCTTGATTAGCTCGGAATTTGTGGTTATCTTGGCTCTAAGATCTCGATAGAAGTTAAGAATTGTATCAACATAGCTATATCGATTGATCAAGTCTCCAATGCTTGTCGAACTTACCAACCAACCAACATACGTTAAAGAAGGAGTATCTCCGTTAGTGTACTGATTTCTAACGTAGCTATCAAGAGTAGCAGTGTCTTTCTTCTGCTGATCGGCTAATTTTTGTTGCTCCTCATCTAAATTCGCTATGGTTTCTTTGTGTTGCGCTATAGCTAAGTTATCTTGATCAACAGCGCTTTTCAACACATCAATTGATTCTTGAATCGATTGTGCCTGGCTTATTGCTGTAGTTTCTAGTTGCTGCTGCATGTTTGTCGAATCTTGAAGAGAACTAGACTCATTATTAAAAGCACTAATGTTATCATTAAGCGGCGTCGCTGCATAAACTGGCTGCACGAATGTACAAATTAAAATTGGAATAAGAATATTAAAAAATATGGGCCTGATTTTTAAAACTCCTATCTTATAGAAGCTTTCGCCTGACCATAGCTGCACTTTTATTCCCCCTTAGATCAACTTAGCAATAAACAGAAATCTCCCCACTTAGTTAGACTAACAGAGAGCTACATAACAAACAATGGAACAATTTGCCTGTCCTCTAGACAAAAAGAGAATCTGCATTAGATTAATTAATGCAGATTCTCTCTTCTCTAGTATAGATATGCATTATTTATCTTCAGTATATTTTGCCATTTCCACACAACAACAACTATGAAAGTATTTAATTATTTACCAGCAAATTCTGTAGTAATTTTCAGTACTAGTTTGAGGCACTTTCAGTAATCAGCTTCACTAGATCTGCTTTAGTAGGAACTTTGCCTGTAAATTTGACCTTTCCATCGATCATCAGGCCAGGTGTAAGCATGATCCCAGCTTTCGCAATAGCTTGGATATCTGTTACTTTAATGACCTCGGCCTCAACCTTAGTATCCTTGATGACTTCTTTCACTAATTCTTCCAATTGTTTACATTTCTTACAGCCGGTACCTAAGACTTTAATCTCCATTTGGACAAATCTCCTTATATTTCACAATCACATTTGATATTTCCCGCAATGATTTCCTGCCAATCTCCAAGTACGTCATGAGTCCAACAGTCATCGGCTCCCGCTGCTTCCCGCATGGTAAGTGCCATTTCCTACAAATTCAGGGAAAAATTCAGCCAACATGCGCATCACTTTCACCTCCCTCTTGTTATTTATCATATCATTATTTTATAATATAATAAACTGTTAATCCGAAGAGGTTAGGCTGTACTTCAGAGCTTACACTATCTCGTGGTATTTTGCAAAGGCGTCAGTAGTTCATGAAATTTCAAGGTTTTTAGAGTGGACTTTCTTTCTCGTGTCCACTTGGATAAGATCTTCTTAAACAGAAGGTTTTCTAAAAGGTAAAATCTTGCCCATATTTTTCCTGGGCATAGTGTCGCTGCAAGATTCACATCCCCCACCACAGCCAGTTTTATTCCCCACAAATACTTTGCGCCAAAAAATCTGCCATTGTTCTCCTACCTGCTCGAGCCGAGTTTCCACTTCATACTGGGACTCAGATTGCTGATTGGCTAACCTCGCTTCAGTAGTAGCCACAATATTTGCAGTTTTTAGCGCTTTTTTCTCCGAGTCATAGAGAGTCTGTATTTTTATCCATTCCATATTAAACCGCTCCTTTAATGTTTTGTTTGCTTCTTAACTGCCCACAAGCAGCATTAATATCTGTCCCATGTTCAAGACGAATACTACAATTAATACCTTGCTTTTTCAACGTGTCATAAAACGCCCGCATTGACTCCTGCTCACTTCTCTGATATTGATTATGTTCATCTACAGGATTATAGGGAATTAAGTTAACATTTGTAAGATGTCGCTTATCACCAATCAGAGCAGCAAGTTGAAGGGCATGTTCCCTACGATCATTCAGATCCTTTAAAAGGATATATTCCAACGTAATTCTACGCTTAGATTTTCCCAAATAGTAAGCAACAGCTTGCAAAAGCGTCTCTATCGAAAAGGCCTGGTTTATTTTCATTATCCGAGATCGTAGTTCGTTCGTTGGGGCATGTAAGGAAATCGCTAAGTTTACCCGCAAATTACTGTCTGTAAATTCATAGATTTTATCGGCGAGACCGCTTGTCGATACAGTAATACGTTTTTCAGCAATGGCAAACCCTTTATGATCTTTAATAATTACTAAAGCATCTACTACGTTTTGAAAATTATCAAAGGGCTCCCCGATTCCCATCACCACAACCCGACTTACCCTTTCCTCCTGTTGCGCCATATCGAGATAATGCTGAACTTTCATGATTTGCTCCACAATTTCACCACTGGATAAATCACGAGTTTTTGTTAATAACCCACTCGCACAAAAACTACACCCCATGTTACAGCCTACTTGAGTTGTGACACAAACCGCTAAACCAAATTTATGTCTCATCAATACCGTTTCAATCAGATTGTCATCCTTTAGCTTGAACAAAAACTTAATCGTTCCATCCGCTGATTCTTGCCTATAGTGTTCGTTTAATGTCTGGATGACAAAATGATCTCTTAATAATTGCAGACACTCTTGATTGACATCAATCATTTCTGAGAAGTGCGTTACCCGCTTCCTATAAAGCCAATCCCAAACTTGGGATGCCTTAGACTTTTTATACCCATATTCTAAAAACCAGGCTGCTAGTTGAGCAAATGTCAACCCATATAGGGATTCTTTTGTCATCCTTTATCCTCTTTTCACAACTTAGGAATTTAATCCACCAATCGTTATCAAACATGTTAGTGAAGTCGGTCTATAAGCTCAGATTTGGAATGTCATATTGTGGGACATCGCTTGTATGCTATTATATACCAAAGAACTAAAAAAAGCTTATCAGGCAAGACTATGATTTATTAATGGGTCAGGTAGACAGGGTCTAATTGCCAAGCCCCATAATACTCGATATAATAATGTAATCCTAGACTATTTCAATCTTTAACAGGGAGGTTATACTCAATGCCTAGTAGTACAGTTCTTGAAATTGACCTAGACAAAATTAAATATAATACCTCTCAGGTGGTCGAAAGATGTCACAAAAATGGGATAGAAGTAATTGGTGTTACCAAAGGGTTTAGTGCCATCCCCCAGATCGTCTCTGCTATGGTAGAAGGAGGGATAGACGGCCTAGCCGATTCTAGAATTGAAAACATTATCGAACTTAGGGAAAAAGGATTTACTCAACCGATAACTCTCCTGAGAATTCCGCGTCTAAGCAATGTCAGGGAGGTTGTGCAATATACAGATACTAGTATAAATTCAGAAATAACTGTCATAAACGCCTTAGCTCAAGCAGCTAAGGAATTGAAAAAGATCCACCAAGTAATTTTAATGGTGGATGTTGGTGACCTTCGTGAAGGGGTACTACAGGAAAATGTGCTTGGCATTGCCCAGCAGATTACTAGTTTTAAGGAAATCAAACTCGTAGGGCTTGGCACAAATATGGGGTGTTTTGGTGGAATACTGCCTAGTTCCCTGAATCTTGGGGTCTTGGTTGAGTTAGGAAGTGCTGTCGAAAAGCTATTAGGCTTTAAACTTGAGACCATTTCAGGCGGTGGAACGTCAACGTTACTGTTATTAGGCAATCATGAAGTTCCTGCCGGAGTTAATCAATTGAGGATTGGCGAGGGTATCTTATTAGGTACGGATACAACCAATTATCGAAAAATTCGTTGGCTTCACCAAGATGCCTTCCTCCTGCGGGCTGAAGTTATCGAGGTTAAGTCCAAGCCGTCGCTGCCGATGGGGACGATCGGTCGAGATGCCTTTGGTAACATCCCAGAATTTATAGATATTGGAGTTCGAAAACGATGCATAGTAGCTATGGGAAAACAGGATGTCAACATTGAAGGAATCTGTCCTGTTGACAAACGTTTAACAATAATGGGAGCTAGCAGTGACCATCTGATCGTTGATATTGAAGACTCTGAACACGAGATAAACGTTGGAGATACAATCGCATTCTCTCTAGCCTATTCCGGCTTGCTCTCAGTCAGTGATTCAAAGTATGTAGAGAAACTTTTCAAGGGCAGTACCTGGGCCAACGACCAAGCCTAAACGTTATTCAACTCTGAATTTTATTCCAAGGAGGAACCCATGATTGAATTGGTGCGAACGATGGATCCTGAAATTATTGCGCGTTTAGTTCAGATAGAAACAGAAGCCTTTGGACAGGGAGGCTTAAACGTCTGGCACCTTGAACCCCTCATAAGGCATGGTCGTGTTTATGTCTATAGATTACACAACGAAATCGTTGGTTTAGTCCACTATATGTTAGATTGGGATCGTCCCCAAAAAGCGTATATGGTTGGAGTTTCAATCTCCAAAGAGTTGCGTGGTCAAGGTATAGGAGCTAAACTCCTTAAAGAGAGTTTTGACGCTTTAGCTAAGGAAACGATTGAAGAAGTTGAGCTAACCGTGGACCCTAATAATCTTGTGGCAGTTAAACTTTATGAGAGCAAACTGGGATTTTTGGTTACGGATTTTAAGCAGGATGAATACGGTGAGGGCGAAGCAAGACTGATAATGAAACTGGTTTTACGCAGTTCTTCCACCGAACAATAGTTTTGTTTCATCACCCATGCTAACAAGACCCAATGGTAAATCATTTATTGATAGGCTATTGGCAGAGGAAATGTGTACTAGGGGGCAAGAAAAGTGAAAAAACAATTTAGATTTTGGTTATTAATTACTTTAATAGGATCTTCAGTCGCTCTTATTGCTGGATGTAGCAATAAAACTCTAAAAGACGCTACCCAAACACCTCAAGTCACTACTCAACCACAATTACCACAAGGCACACAATCTACTCTGCAAGGTACTACCACGCCCCAAACTCCCCTAGCCGTTTCTGCTGGCGAAGCTGATTATACACAAAATTGTGCTATTTGTCATGAATCCCCTCCACCTACAAAGGACCTTCAACAAATTATCAAAGTTGTTAATAGTGGTAAAGGACGTATGCCTAGTTTTAAAGGTAAATTGAGCACTAATCAGATTCAAGCCATCGCCAACTATATTGTTAAGTGATAACTAATTTATCCGCGCAAGCAACAGCTGACTAAAACTTATAGCGAATTTAGGTTCTAAAGAGGAGTATTTATGCAGCAAACTGCCGTATTGGAACTCATCAACTTAAGAAAGACTCTTAAAGGCAAGGAAATCGTCAAAGGGATAAACCTAACTCTTTTTCCTTCCCAGATTTTTGGTTTTCTAGGCCCTAACGGCGCAGGAAAAACTACAACAATCCGCATGATTGTCGGATTAATCAAACCCACAGAAGGGTCGGTAAGCATTTGTGGCTATTCTGTAGCCCACGACTTTGTGAAAGCTCTGTCCAATGTCGGCTGTATTATCGAGAGCCCCGATATGTACAAATATTTAACGGGCATGGAGAACTTGTTACAATTTGCTGCCATGGATAAGAAGATAAGTCAGCAACGAATTAAAGACGTCGTAGAAATGGTGGGTCTCCAACATCGACTCAATGATAAAGTAAGTACTTATTCTTTGGGTATGCGTCAACGCTTAGGAATTGCCCAAGCCATCATGTCCCAACCCAAGCTCTTAATTCTTGATGAACCTACCAATGGCCTCGACCCGGCTGGAATGACTGAGTTCAGAAATCTGATCAGAAAACTCGCCTATGAGGATGGTATGGCAGTCTTCGTATCGAGCCATTTACTGTTGGAAATTCAACAAATGTGTGATGTCGTCTCCATCATTAAACAAGGAAGTGTCATCAAAACCGCCAATGTCCAAGAAATCATCCATGATAATCGGATTGAATGGCAACTAAATAATCCTGAGAAAGCGATAGCGCTCCTCAGGGAACATTGGAATATCGAAGCTGTACAGTTAAAAAAGAATACCATTAGCGGATGTCTAGGCCAACATCCGCTTGCTAAAATTAATGAACTATTTATTAGAGAAGACATAGCACTCACCTATTGCTCTACCAAGCAAAACACTTTAGAAGATTTATTTTTAGACCTCACGGAAGGTGATGAAATTGTTTAGGCTGATTGAAAATGAAGTCATCAAAATGATTTCCAAGAAACGACTCATGTTTGTATTGGCCATTCTTATTGTGCTGATTTCGGTTTTCGCTTATGGTCAAAACCAAAGTCTAACCAGAACCAAGGCCCAGCTCTCGCAGCGCATGGGAATTACTGCAACCGCTGACTGGCGCAAGCTGGCTGATCAGCAGTTAATCGATATGAAGAATAGGCTTGACAGCCCTTATCTGGATGAGAAGACTCAATCGTCACTCCGGGTAAGAATGGAACAACTCCAATATAACCTTGATAATAATATTAACCCGCTGGCACAGTCTGCAGCGAAATTCACGACTACCTTCATGGAACAATCAATTTTCTTGTTCTTGCCTCTTTTAATTATTATGTTGGCTGCTGACATGGTGTCAGGGGAATCCTCAAGCGGAACAATCAAGCTGCTTCTGGTCAGAAACGTTCCCCGGTGGAAGATTCTGCTGAGTAAATATTTAACCCTGGTAATCTTGGAGGTTATTGTTGTCTGCTCTGCTTTTGCGCTCTCCGCGATTATTTCAGGATTCTTCTTTGGTTTTGGAGGATGGCTAGCCCCGGTAGCAACAGGTTTCAAAGTCCTAGCGGGAAAATTAGATGCCACTGGTGTCCATAACGTCCCGCAGTGGCAATATTCGCTCATGGTTTATTCCCTGGCGTTATATGTAGCCATCGTCGTAGGCAGTATCTCGTTGATGATTTCGATCCTCGTAAAAAGCACAGCCGCTTCGATAGGAATCATTATGTCGTCCCTTGTAGCGGGTAATTTCCTCAGCTACTTTCTCTCAGATTGGAAGATCACACGCTACATGTTCATGGTCAATCTACGCCTCACGGATTATTTGGCGGGATCTTTCCAGCCGATCGACGGGATGACTCTGCTTTTCTCAATCACAGTTCTTTTTGGATGGGCTATAGCAGCGATTATTATAAGTTTTGTTTATTTTACAAAACAAGATATTCTGGTCTAAGGAGAAATTAACGTGTTAAAAAAGAGTATATGGTACTCAATTCTGACGATTGCCTGTGTGGGCTTCATTGTTTTATCGCTGGGTTTCTATCAGGCGATCAGCGTCACGACGGCGGTCAATCCTCAGCCACTCGCTAAAGCGCCCTTGACTCAAACTCCAGAAATTTCCTCAAAACTTTCTTCTCAAACTACTAACTTTTTTAAAATGCTCATCTTGGGAGACTCGATAGCCAAAGGCACTGGAGATGAAAAGAACAAGGGGTTTTCAGGCTATCTACCCGAGTATTTCAAAAACTACACTTCCAAAGAGATTCTCATAGATAACGCAGGCATAGACGGGCTGGAAAGCATTGGCCTTCTCGAACAGCTCCAAAGCCACAAACTAGACAAAACCATTGCGGATTCAAACTTCATCTTAGTCTCGATCGGTGGAAATGATGTCAAAAGCATCCTTTCCCTGAACGACCTCGCTAAAGAAGAACAATTCACGGTTAGACAGGATAGCTATCAAAGCAACTTAAAACAAACGCTTCAAGTCCTAAGAACTATTAATCCGAATGCCATCATTATTTTTTTAGGACTTTATAATCCGTATGAAAAGGTAACCAGCCCAGAAGATACCAGTCTCTTAAATACTTGGAACTATAATACCCAACAGCTTGTTGAAGACGATGGGAAGGGAATTTTTATCCCAACCTACGACCTGCTGAAATATAATCTAGGTAAATATATCGCTCAGGATGGTCTGCACCCTAATTCTGCAGGATATCAAGCGCTCTCCAATCGGATCAGTCAAGCGGTGGGAACGATCATCACGGGGTCCTAGCTTCGAACAGAAGCCACCGTTACTTACTGCAATTTTCTATAACTGGCCAAGAGAAATCAGCAGCCACCAAGCCTTTTTCTTGGATGAACTCCATAAGCAACTTCGCCGTTCCCCCTGTGATTTTTAGACAACCTTTCAAATGTTCTTGTGAGTCAAACGCATGAAGATTCAACGTTCGGCAATCAATTCCTCCAAATTGATTTTTGAAACGGTCGTGGAATTCATGGGCTAGATTATAGATTGGTTCTCTCGCTTGAGAAGAATCGGTGCGACCCTCAAAGAGTCCAATTACCATGACTGAGGCTGCTAATGCTCCACACATGCTGCCAGCATGCCCTACCCCTCCCCCAAACCCAGAAGCCATTTTTAAGGTTTCTGGGTTTAGAGGGTTATTTAGCATTTCATTGAAAACATGTAGAATTGTCTCAGAACAATTAAACCCCCCTTTGAATTTGTTGCCCGCTTGCGAACGAGCTTGTAAAGCATTGTCGCTCATTTATTTTCCTCCTCTTTCAAATTTTGTCCTCTATTAGTTATTCTACGTCCATTAGCGTATTCCTACTATTCAGAGTAATCTTCCATTGATAGGATGAATATTTCTTTATCCTCTTTGAAAATTTCGTTCCTACCCACGTCGGTCCAGACGCTTCTTTACGTTGATATGCTAAAGTTAGAATTGACTAAATTATTAGAGCGACGATGTGTTTACTGCTTATCTCCAATATTTTTACTCCACCGACTACGCCGTGTAAATAACAAAAAAATAGTATATAATGAGAAAAAAAGCATTGGTTGAGGTGGTGGATCGTTTTGAACCCAATTGATAAGTCGATAGTACAACCCGCGCTGGACAGTTTTCTCAACCGTGAAGTGTACCTCCACCTAGAGACGACTAATGGAGCCTATGCAGTTCATAGCCAAGAAAGTAGCATGACTGTGGGGGCATATATACGCAATGGTCTCATCAGCTTTAAACGAGGAGTTATTACGGGTGACGGCCCCTACCGTGTCGGACTCAAACTGGAACTCGGCTGGGTTTACGCCGAAGGACTGACCGATTTTGAGATGGACCAAGAAGGCCAGCTCTTGCTCGCTGGTCATGATCAAGAAGGGCGACTAGCTGTTGCTTTGGAACTCAGTTTTTATCCATTCGACCTGTAAAACGCCGCCTGAATGGTTGCCTGGTGTTCATACAGTGTCATTAAAATTCGGATTAACATAGGAGGAATATTTTTTGGAACAACACGTTCTCGTAGTTTTCCCCCATCCGGACGACGAAACGTTTGGCTGTGGCGGAACTATAGCACGTTTCGCTAAATCGGGTGTTCCGGTCACTTATATCTGCGCTACTCTGGGCCAAATGGGGCGCAACATGGGAAAACCATTCTTTGCCACCCGAGAGTCGTTACCTAATATTCGGGAAGCAGAGTTGGCGGAAGCTTGTGAGGCTCTCGGCATTCAACACCTGATTAAACTTGGCTTACGCGATAAAACGATTGAGTTTGAAGACCCAGAAATATTAATCACTAGAATTGAGCGGATTCTCCGAGAAGTCCGGCCATCCTTAGTCCTTACCCACTATCCCGGCTATGCAGTGCATCCAGATCATAATGCTCTTGGTGATCTGACTATCCGCGCCATTTCTCGTCTTTCCGTTCAGGATCGCCCTATAGTACACGCCCATGCCTTTGCTCGCGACTGTCAGGATGTGCTTGGCCCGCCGGATATCGTCAATGACATTTCGGCCATGTCTGAAGTGAAGCTGGCCGCAATCCGAGCGCACAGATCACAATCGCAGTTACTTCTCGCCCGTAGCGCTGATGGGCATTTCAAGGATCAGCCCGCTAAAAATTCCTTTAGTCACATGCTCAAACAAGAATCTTTCTGGACCTACCATTTTTCGTAAGGTCACCCCTTACTTTTCATTTTATCCTAAAAGATTAAACTTTCTTCAAAATCCACAACAAATTAGACCACCTAGACTTTCTAGGTGGTCTATTAGATATAAGGCACATTCAAGAAAATAACTAGTCAGTCTGCCAGTCTATTTTGTGTCATACTGCGTCGGCATATGCCCCTAATAGCCCCGCTATGAGGGGCACATGCCTCCTTGTCTGACGCAAACTATCCAAGGCATCATGACTTG